>CAYMWT010000346.1:0-2296 GCA_964394055.1 uncultured Oscillospiraceae bacterium | reverse complement strand
TCTGAGCCAAAATCTTCTGCTGTCAGCTCTTGCCGATTTAATCAGAGCTTCCCTTGAACTATTCGCTTATCACGAGACAGAAGGGAGAATTTCATGAATAAGCGTATTTTTGCCGGCATTCTCGCTGCGGGAATGGCCGTGGTTCTGATGTCCGGCTGCGGTAAAAAGCCTGTAAGAGAGACGCAGCCCACTGCCGCAGCTTCCACATTGCCTCCTGTGACGGAGCAGACCACAGAGCCTACGGTGCCCGCGACCATTCCTGCCGATGGAAACCCCAGCGATGTGACCTGCAAGGGCAGCTATACCGGTCAGCCGGACAGCATGGCTGTGGCGGCCAGAATCGGGGATACCTTGCTGACGAATGATCAGCTTTCTGCCTACTACTGGGCGGAGGTGGCCCAGTTCTGCCAGTCCGGCGAGACTCCAATGCCGGATCTGAACCGTCCTCTGGATACCCAGGTCTGTGAGATTGACAGCTCTGTGGCTACCTGGCAGCAGTTTTTCCTCCGTCGGGCCCTGAATACCTGGCACAGCGCCCAGGCCCTGATCCTTCAGGGAGACGCGGAGGGACTTCCTGTGGAGGAGGCCTACCAGCCCAATCTGCAAAACTATGAAAAGTATATGACAGGCATGCCTGCCACAAAATACCTCTACCGCTACCAAAAGGCCTTCCAGCCCAACACCCTGCATCAGGCCTACCTGGACGCCATTCCGGAAACTCTGGAGACCCTGGCCGGTGAGAAGGGCTATGACAGCGCCGAGACCATGGCCCAGGAGGCCTTCGGAACCTCTCTGGAAGCGCTGAAGGCGGTTATGGAAAGCTATAACCGGGGCTATATGTATTTCACCAACCTCTCCTATTACATAGAGACGGAGGAAGATGCGGTTGAGGAGCAGGTGCCGGCCGGGGAACGGCTGGTGGATCTGCATCATATGCTTCTGATTCCGGAAGGGGCCAGCGTGGCCTCCGATGGTAGGGTCACCTGCACCGAGGAACAGTGGACAGCCTGTGAAGAAAAGGCGGAGACCCTGCTGGCGGATTGGGCAAAGCCCACCAACAAGCCCACGGAGGCTACCTTTGCCGCCATGGCAAGGAAGTATTCCCAGGATGCGGGCACCACCCTGGACGGCGGCGCCTACCACGGAATCCGTCAGGGACAGCTGATGGAGACCATGGACGCCTGGTGCTTCTCCGATGACCGGACGGAAGGGGATACGGTGATCCTCCATTCTCCCTACGGTGTTCATGTGCTCTACTATGCCGGAAGCCAGTCCATAGCCCAGGCGGAGGCGGAACAGGCCGCCGTAGAAGGGGAGCAGGCGGATATTCTCACCCTGGCTCGGGGTGTCTATCCCATGGAGGTGGACTACAGCGCCATTATATTGTCAGAGGGAAGTGGCAGCGTATCCTTAAGCGATATCCTCTACCCGGATATTGCCCATGAACGGTTCCCGGAGATCCCGCTGTATTTACAGCAGGATTATCCCGGAACCTTGTACGGCGGATATCCCATCCGTACCAATGGCTGCGGCATTACCACCATGGCCATGGTTGCCACCTACTTTGCCGATGATGAGCTGACACCTCCGGAAATGTGTGCCAGATACGGAAAGTACAGCTTCGTCAACGGCACCGACGGAACCATATTCAACAAGGAACCGCCTGTCATGGGCTTTTATCTCCGGGAGAAAACCTACGAGCCTACCATTGCCAAGGCCGCTTTGGAGGAGGGACAGATCGTGGTCTGCCTCCAGCAAAATGGATACTGGACCAGAGGCGGCCATTACATTGCTCTGGAGAAGATCATGGAAGACGGCAGAATTCAGGTGCGGGATTCCAACATCTACAACTATGGCCGGATCTCTTCTCACAAGGAGGATCGCCACACCTGGGCCAGCATCACCAGCGCCAGCTCCGGCTTCTGGATCTTTGAGGACAAGGTGGTTTCCATTCCCGCCTGCAGCCGTTGCGGGAGTGGAGAAGAACACACCCGGGACTTTCTGCGGGAGGATTATATCTGCCACAAATGCGCCTCGGCGCTGCTGCGGCGGAATACCTACCTGACAGCCTGTACAGAGGAAGAAGCCGAAATTTCCTGATGGAAAATAAATACGCCTGACCTTTGAATGCTTGTAATCCAAAGGTCAGGCGTATTGATTGTTAGCATGAAAATGATTCGTATTGTGGCATTCCCAGGCTTGACCGCAGATCCGGAAAGCCGGAAATCCCTTGCGCCCCAATCAGAACTGGGCCACGTTGGAGCCCTTGAGCTGAAGCTGGAGCTTGTCTGCGATC
>CAYMWT010000345.1:0-2314 GCA_964394055.1 uncultured Oscillospiraceae bacterium | reverse complement strand
CATGGTGAATTTCGTCCAGATCAAAGACATACTCGTCATAATCGTGGGTTCGCCGGTAACCATCCAGATAGGCTTGCAGCTCCCGCTCCATGGCGGAATAGGCATTCTCCGCATCCAGAATGGCGTCGTCCGAAGCGGTATAGCTTCCGGAGGCAATGCCGGACATAACGGTTTCGGCAATTACGGAGCAGGAGGACAAAGCATTGAGCAGAAATGCCACCAACAGGAATCCGGCAAGGAGAACGGCGGCACCCCGTTTATGCCGGGCCAGAAACGTTCCCCCTTGCTTTGCTTTCCGGGCGGTTTCTTCCGCCGCCTTTGCGGTGTTCCCGGCTGCGTTCGCGGCATTTCCCGCAAACCTCTTTCCTGACTTGGCGGCGGCATACTGCTTTTTGATGGCCTGCTTCTGCCGCCAGCGGGATATGGGATTGCTGGAAAGCTGGGGATCGTCCCGGAGGGACTTCTGATACAGGGCATTACCATTGGCCTTTTCCAACTGCCGTTCCGCCTGAGCCGCCTTCCGATACGGTTTCAGTTTATTACTCCGGTAGCCTTCCCGCAGAAGCCTGCCCCCAGCCTCCACCGCAGCCTCGGACTTGTGGGCACTTTCCACGCCCACGTTGTCCTGCTCGGTTTCCCGAATCTCCCGGTGAAGCTGCCCGGTGACGGCATCCGCTGGGGCGTCCATAAGGGCATGGGTCAGCTTGGAGGGCGGCTTTTTCTTATCTTCCAGCACCAGCTTTGTGGTCACTTTCCCGGTTTGAGGGTCAAGGGTAGCCCGTTTAACCTTCTTTTTGGGGATTTTCGCCTGTGCCCTGTCCGCTTTGGCAGCGGCCTTTTCTGCTTTGCGGATGGGCTTTTCCAGCACCGGGTCAGAGCGTTCTTCCTCGGTAAAGTGGAGCCGGGGTTCCTGCTTCACGTTTTACGCACCTCCTTCTGTTTTTATCAAGGCTTCCTCTTTGGCAAACCGTGAATCCAATTCCTCCACGTTCCAGCCCACCTTGAACCTGCCAAGGGGAGTGCTGCCAAACTGTTCTCTGGCACGGCGATCCATCTCCATAAGCCGTTTCCATAACTCCGGGTGATGCTTTTGCAGCTTCCGCAGTTCGTCGATCCGCTGGAATGGACAGCACCAGCATGACGCACGATGGTAAATCGTGTAGAGCCCGCCGAAGTCAAAGCCCCGGTCATAGCAGATTTGCAGGGCCTGGGATTCTGTGATACCCCAATCCACAAGGGGATATTGGTCATCCTTACATCGCCACGCTTCATCCGCAGCGATGCCCACATAATGAATGGCCCCATATTCTCCTTTTAGGCGGTTTACTTCCTTGCAAATCAGGTGGGTTTTTAGCTGCCCAGTACACCATCGCACCCGGATACCCGGCCAACCGTTGCCATAGGGCGGAACCCCCTGCCTTGCCCGGTTTTCCAGGCTGCTTTGTCTCTGCTTGGGTTCCTCAAACATGAAGTATTCAAAGCTGTGGGGACTGCGCAGGGTGGTAATGTGTAGACCACGCTCCCGGTAGAGGTGTTCGTCCAGCTTTCGCAGATGGTCGTACATCTCCGGAAACTCCATCCCGGTGTCGGCAGACAGTACAATATCAATGGGCATTCCCCGTTCGATCATCAGAAGCAGCATGGCGGTACTGTCCTTCCCTCCGGACAGGCTGACTGCGTGAAGGGAATGGGCTTCCAAAACTTTATTTTCCATAAAAATCGCTGGTTTCGCTTACCACGTTTTCCGTTTACGCTTTTCTCACCTCCTGGGGCTTGGTTGTCATGATCCGGTACAGCTCCGTGTCCTTTGGGAACCGGTCAATGAAGGGCAGGATTACGCTGCCATAGAACAGCAGGCCCTCACCTTCGCCGGAGTGGGTTACATAGGAAAGCTGGTGGGGCGATATTCCCAGCTGCTTTGCCAAGATCTGCCGATCTCCCGCCGCCTGGTTTAGCATATACACAAAGTCGGAGTTCTCGAAAATGTTCTCCACCTCACGGGAGGAAAGCAAGTCCTTGACGTTCTGGGTGATGCCTGTGGGAATGCCGCCCCACTTCCGGAACCGCTTCCAGATTTCCACGGTATACGCGGCGGTCTGCTCCTCTTTGAGCAGAAGGTGCATCTCGTCGATGTAGTAGCGGGTGGATTTATGGGCTTCCCGGTTGATGGTCACCCGGTTCCACACCTGATCCTGCACCACCAGCATCCCGATTTTCTTGAGCTGCTTGCCCAGCTCCTTAATGTCGTAGCACACCACCAGGTTTTGAATCTCCTCATTGGTGCGGTGGTTGAATACGTTCAGGGAGCCGGTGA
>CAYMWT010000344.1:0-2317 GCA_964394055.1 uncultured Oscillospiraceae bacterium | reverse complement strand
GCGTCCGTCGCCACGGTGCAGTAGGCGTGGCCGATGTGAAGCTTGGCGGACGGGTAGTAGATGGGTGTGGTAATGTAGAAATTACCTCTGCATTTCTCGCACATGTGTTTTTCCTCCTCTTAAAATGAAAAAGCCGCCCTTGGATGATCCAAGGGCGACAAAATTTGACGCGGTACCACCTTGATTCGCAGGGTTTTTGAAAGCCCTGCCTCACGGACGCTTTAACGGGCGCACCCGGGTCTGCCTACCTATCGACACACCGGCTCTGAGACCATGTTCTCCCGGCTTCCTCCGTGCCTGCTCTCACCTTCCCAGGCTCTCTGTCCGGCCTATCCGGGGTACTCTTCTCTTCTCAGCCTTTGCATATTGTTCCCATTATAGCCCGAAGGATACGCCTTTGTCAACCTTTTTTCTCCTGACCATTGACTTTTGTCGAAATCTCGGATATTCTGTAAATGGCGATCCCCTTACGGAATCGCCGGGCGCTGTCAATAAATGGTAGGCGGTTAACCCCCATTTTCGGGGGTGACACTTCTCGCCCCCGATCCCATGCGGAAGGGGGTGATGGACATGGTTACATATGAAGGACTGTTCCAGTTCGTCAGTGTTCTCATTTCCTTTGCTTGTTTGATCGTTATGATTATCAGCATAAAAAAGAAGTAACCGCCCCAGTCCCATCTGTGCGGTTACTTCTTAGCAACTAACCAGGGGGCTAACCGTCTATCGGCAGCGCCCTTTTCTATGTGTATTATAGCCGAAACCGGCTATCTTGTCAACCGTTTTCTCCCAGCCCTTGACTTTTGTCAAAATCTCAGTTATGCTGTAAATGGCGGTTCCTTTATGGATTCGCCGGGCGCTGCCATTTTAGACTTATGGTAGGCGGTTGGCCCCCTTTTCAGGGGGTGATCCTTCTTTGCCCCCTGTCACTTGAGAGGGGGTGGTAAACGTGAATGTGGTTACATATGATGAACTGTTTCAGCTCATGCTGGTCCTCATTTCCTTTGCCAGTCTGATCATTATGATCATAAAAAAGAAGTAACCGCCGGCACCCTGACAAGTACGGCGATTACTTCATCGTATTGCTAGGGGGCTAACCGTCTATCGGCAGCGCCCTTTTCTATGTGTATTATAGCCGAAACCGGCTATCTTGTCAACCGTTTTCTCCCAGCCCTTGACTTTTGCCGAAATCTCGGATATTCTGTAAATGGTGGTATTCTCAAGATGCCGCTGGGCGCTGCCATTTTAGACTTATGGTAGGCGGTGAATCCCCTCCTTCGGGAGGTGAACTTCCTTTTCCTCCCGTTCTTTTATGAAGGGAGGTGGTCAATGTGAATGTGGTTACATATGATGAGCTGTTTCAGCTCATATTGATCCTCATTTCCTTTGCCAGTCTGATTGTCGCAATCATGACAAAAAAGAAGTAACCGCCCCAAGTTGCCCAACTTAGCGGTTACTTCTTTGTAACACAGGGGGGGAGCAAACCGTCTATCATCGGCAGCGCCCTTTTCTATACTTATTATACCCCGAGGCTGCAATCTTGTCAAGCCTTGGGGGCTTTTTCTTCCTTCCGGGTCAGCCACATGGCAACGGCAATGGCGGAAATGCCGCCCACCAGCTTCCCCACGATCATGCCTCCCAGCAGCTCCGGGGCGAAGCCAGCGGTGAACCCCAGATGATCCCCGAAGACAAAGGCCGCGGACACGGCGAAGGCAATGTTAATCACCTTCCCCCGCTGATTCATATCCTTCACCATACCGAAGGTGGCAATGGAGTTGGCCAGACTGGCAACCAGTCCCGCCGCCGCGGTATCGTTAATGCCCATGGTCTTCCCCAAAGCCATCAACGGCTTTTTGAGCAGCCGGGTCAGCACCAGAACCAAAGGGAACGCCCCTGCCAGCACAATGGCAATGGTTCCCACCGTGGCAAATCCCTCAGAAACAGGTGCCATCCCGGGAATGATCACGAACCCCGTCAGCGCCTCCACAATGGCAGCGGCCAAGCCCACAGTGACCACCGCCACCACGATTTTTCCAAACACGGCGAAGCCCTTCACCATAGCCCGCTCTGCCCGCCACAGGCCCAGGGCGATGAGGGCGGCGATCAGGGCAATGGGCACCAGATTCCGCAGTACCATCCCCACAGGGAACCCCGCCGTGACGCCTCCCGCCAGCACTCCCAGGGGAATGGTGATGATGCCGCAGAGGATGCCCTTTGCCATAGCCGGGCGATCCTCCTCCTTTAATATCCCCATAGCCACAGGAATGGTAAAGACGATGGTGGCCCCCAGCATGGAGCCGGTGAGCACGCCCCCCAGCAT
>CAYMWT010000343.1:0-2319 GCA_964394055.1 uncultured Oscillospiraceae bacterium | reverse complement strand
AACCTGATGATCGGCTTCGGCATTGACGAGATTCAGGCCAACTTCGTGGCGGAAATTAAGCTGCGGAACATCAACAAGGAATACATCCTCAAGCAGGTCAAAGCCACCGACCAGCTGGAAAAGGAGATCGCCGACCTGCAAAGCACATTGAACAGCGCCCGGAAGCTGCAAAACCTGATCATCAAGGAATTGCAGACTGTCAGCGACAAGTATGGACAGCCCCGGAAGACGGAGATCCTGTATAGCGTCCCCGAGGCGGCTCCCGAGGAAGAGGAGGAAGCGGCGCCGGACTATCCTGTCACCGTGTTCCTGTCCCGGGAGGGGTACCTGAAGAAGATCACCCAGGCCTCCCTGCGGATGAGCGGCGAGCAGAAGTTCAAGGAAGGGGACAGCCTGCTGTTTAGCAGAGAAGCCACCAACCGGGCGGAGTTCCTGGTGTTCACCGACAAGTTCCAGTGCTATAAGTCCAGGCTTTCCGACTTTGAGGACAGCAAGGCCTCTCTCCTGGGTGACTACCTGCCCCAGAAGCTGGGCTTCGAGACGGGAGAGAATATGGTGTCCCTGCTGCTGTGCGGGGACTATAAGGGCTTTATCCTGTTCTTCTTCGAAAACGGCAAGGCAGCCAAGGTACCGCTCTCTGCCTATGAAACCAAAACCAACCGGAAGAAGCTCACGGGAGCCTATTCCGACAAGAGCCCTCTGGTATGTGCCATGGCGTTGGATACCGACGATCAAATTGCCATCTACACCAGTGATGGCAGGGCAGCCATTTTCTCCACGGCTCAGCTGCTGCCCAAAACTACCCGGAATACCCAGGGCGTGGCGGTGATGACGCCCAAGAAGAAGGCTGTGGTCACAGGCGCGGTGCTGCTGAAGGACAGCGGCATTGTCAACGAAAGCCGGTATCGCACCAAGACCATTCCCTCCACCGGAGCGCTGCTGAAGGAGGAGGATTCTCCGGACAAGCAGCAATCCTTTGACGTGTGATAGGAGAGAGAAAATGAAAAAAATGTGGCGGGAATACGGATGGATTCTGGAGACGATTGTGGGCAGCGCCCTGTTCGCGGTGGGCTTTGCCCTGTTTCTGGAGCCAAATAACATGAGCCCCGGTGGTGTGTCCGGTATCGCGCTGGTGCTGATTCACATTCTGGGCTTTGGAAAGGTGGGTACCGTTACCATCCTCATTAACCTGCCACTGTTTGTTCTGGGAGGCCTGAAGATCGGGAAGCGGTTCTTTTTCGGGAGCCTGCTGGGTATGTTCCTCAGCTCCATTCTCATTGACATGCTGGCAGGGGTACAGATGCCTCCCATTGATCCGGTGATTGCCGCGATTTATGGAGGCGTGATCTGCGGCCTGGGCCTTGGTATGGTGTTCATCTGCGGCAGCTCCACCGGCGGTTCGGATATCCTGGCAAGGCTTTTGAAGCTGCGGTATCGCAACGTCCCCATCGGTCAGATCACCATGACCATTGACAGCGTGGTGGCAGTGATGACGGGACTGGTGTTCCACGATATGACAAAGGCCCTGTATACCGGCATTACCGTGGTCATTTGCAGCAAGGCGCTGGATATGGTGGTATATCGGTTCGATTATTCCCATGTGGCGCTGATCATCTCCCGGCAGTATGCCCAGATCGCCGCGGACATCAATGAAAAGCTGGACAGAGGCGCTACCTTCCTCAACGGCGAGGGAAGCTACAGCCATACAGCCACAAAGGTGGTGCTGACGGCAGTGAAGAAACGACAGATCACCGAGCTGAAGGAGCTGGTGATGGAGCTGGATCCCAATGCCTTTGTCATTGTGCAGGAGGCTCACCAGGTGCTGGGAGACGGATTCGCGAGATATTCCAAAAACGATTTGTAAGCTTTGATTACCCGGAAGAAGGAGGGGCGTTATGAAAAAGCAAATGGGGCTGCTGATCCTGGCTGTGAGCATGCTGCTTTCCGGCTGCGGCTTTCTGGACGGCAGCTATGTGTCCGTGACGCCCCACCGGGAGCAGCGCCAGACCCAGCAGCTGGACGCGGCTACGGCCTCCGACTACCAGGAGCTGATCGAGGCGCTGAAGCAGGTGGTCTCCTCCGGACAGGAGAGCGCGGTGGTGTATGTGCCGGAGTATCCGGCGGACACGGTGGAAACCGGCGTGGAGGTGGCCATCCGGCATGTGAAGTATTCCGACCCTGTGGGAGCCTACGCGGTGGAGGACATCCAGTGTGAGCTGGGCTCCAGCGGCAATGTGCCGGCCCTGGCGGTGACGGTGCGCTATCGCCGCAGTCCGGCAGAGCTGCGGCAGATCGCCCAGGCGAAAACCATGGAGGAGC
>CAYMWT010000342.1:0-2366 GCA_964394055.1 uncultured Oscillospiraceae bacterium | reverse complement strand
CTACATTTTCCTGATAAATTTTTAAGTTATTTTTCGTGGGCCCACCGAAGAAAGGTGTCCTGGGAAACGGAAAGCCGTCTGGCCGCCTCCCTGGAGGTGATCTTCCGCTGCTCCCAGTCTTCCTTGAGCGGCCAGAACTGTTCCGGTACCGGGATCCTGGGCCTGCCAAACCGCACACCCCGCAATCTTGCCGCCGCAATGCCCTCCTTTTGACGCTGATGGATATTCTCGCGTTCCGTCTGGGCCACATAGGATAATATCTGCAAGACCAGGTCGGCCACAAAGGTGCCGGTCAGGTCGTTGCCCGATTTCCTGGTGTCCAAAAGGGGCATATCCAGTACAACAATATCCGCCCGCTTTTCCTTTGTAATGATCCGCCACTGCAAAAGGATTTCCTCGTAATTCCGGCCCAGCCGATCGATGGATTTGATGACCAGAATGTCGCCGGCGCGGAGCTTCCGCAGGAGCTTTTGGTATTGCGGACGGTTAAAATCCCTTCCGCTGAGCTTATCCATATAAATGCCATTTTCCGGAACCGGAAAATCACGCAGCGCGATGAGCTGCCGATCCTCATTCTGCTCCTTGGTGGATACACGGACATACCCATAGATTTTGCCTTCCATAAAAAATCCTCCTATTCATATGATCGTAAAAGCAGTTTGTGCTCTTACTATCATTTTAATAGGAGGGAAAACATGCAGGGCGCTTTTTTCACGGTTTTGTTTTGGAGGAAGAAAAAGCAGACCCTTTCCGGGATGGAGAGGGTCTGCGGTTTTTCTTGGGGGATGATCTAAGATCAGGCAGCCTTCCGGCGGGAAGCCCAGCGGAGGATCAATCCCAGTGCCAGGCCCACAAAAGCGGGAACCACCCAGCCCAGGTTCAGATCATACCAGGGGAAGACGGCCCGGGCAAAGGCGATGGCGCCGTTCAGGTGGAGCCCCTCCACCACGGCGGTGGGCAGGGATTTGATAAAGTCAAAAATAGCGGCAAAGCCCGTCAGTATGGTGACCGACACATATACCCGCTTATCATGGCCGAAGAGCTTTCCAAAGAGAGCCAGCAGGATCAGAGTAATGGCCAAGGGATACAGCAGCATCAGCACGGGCAGGCTGTAGCCGATGATGGCAGACAGGCCCACGTTGGATACGCAGAAGGAGAATACCGTGAACAAAATCGCCCAGGCCCGGTAGGACAGGGCCTTGGGGAACATCCGCTCGAAGGCATCCGAGCAGCTGGTGACCAGGCCGATGGAGGTTTTGAGGCAGGCAAAGGTGATGGTCAGCGCCAGAACGATGCTGCCCACGCTGCCCAGATAGTGGCCGGAAATCTGAGCCAGCGCAATGCCGCCGTTCTCGGAGGTTGCAAACAGACCTCTGGACTGAGCGCCCATGAGGATGGACAGTACATAAATCACGATCATCAGAATGCCGGTGAGGATACCGGAACGGAGCACATCCCCAGCCACCGCGTCGTCATCGGAGACGCCCATCTGACGGATGATGTCGATGACCACGATGCCGAAGGCCAGGCCCGCAATGGCATCCATGGTGCCGTAGCCCTCGATCAGGGAGGAGAACAGAACGCCGCTTTCATATCCGGCTTCCGGCTGAACCTGGGAGACGGCAGCGCCGGGATGAATCAGGGCAGAGATAAGCAGAATCGAGAAGAACACCAAGAAGATGGGATTGATGAGCTTACCGATCCACACGGTGATGCCGCCCGGACGCAGGGAGAAAAACAGCACAAACGCGAAGAAAACCAGGGAGAACAGGAACAGGGCCAGCCCCGTGGAGGTGCCCTCACCCAGCATGGGAGCCACGCCTGTTGTGAAGGAGGTGGTGGCGCATCTGGGAATGGCGAACAGGGGGCCGATGGTCAGATACAGTACGGTGGTGAAGAAGTAGCTGTAGCCCTTACCCACCTTGGCGGAAAGGGTCTGCAATCCGTCGGAGTGGGTGATACCGATGGCGGCCACACCCAGAATGGGAATGCCCACAGCGGTGATGATGAAGCCGATCATGGCAGGAAGGACATTTTGTCCCGCCAGCTGTCCCAGATGTACGGGGAAAATCAGGTTACCCGCACCGAAGAACATGCCGAACAGGGTTCCGCCGACCAGAATCCGCTGCTTCCAGGTTAATGTTTTTTTCATAAGATCCTCTCCTTTCCTATTGGAGTATTGTATCATGTCTCCCCGAATTGTCAAGAAAAATGCAGGAAAAGAATCGCAAACCATCAAAGGGCTTTTTAACAGTTGCAGGGGCAGTCCCAAACGGGACTGCCCCTGCAAAATAAATACAAAGTTTGTTCAGGCCAGATAAATTGCCTTGCAGGCAAGCATGGTTTCGTAGCAGTCCAGCTTGGAA
>CAYMWT010000341.1:0-2370 GCA_964394055.1 uncultured Oscillospiraceae bacterium | reverse complement strand
TACTCCGTTTCGAGAAAATCTCACTAAATTATACAACATATGCAGCATAAAGTCAAGCACAGGAAGGGGGCACCTCCTATGGAAGCGCCCCCCGCTTATGTTAAGATTTCATGAATTGTTTATCGTATCTCCTGCTCCAAGGCATCAAATTCCGGCGTGGAGAAGAATTCTCCCAGAGAGATGTCCAGGCCATCGCAAAGCTTTTTGATGGTGACGATGGAGACGTCCCGTCTGCGCTCGTCCAGCATACTGTATACTGTGGATGGTGTAACCCCTGCCAGCGATGCAAGCTCATTTGGCCGGATTCCTTTCTGTGCGCACAGCTCCTGAAAACGCTGCACCACCATATCTTTTACAGCCATACAAGTTTTATTCCTCTTCCAGCTTTTCCTTCCGCTTGTGGTAGATAGCGGTGGAAAGGCTCAGGAGGGCAAAGGTGAGAACGGTCGTAAAGAAGAAGGGCATGGCAAAGATCAGCGCGGATGTCCAAAACCCATAGTAGCCGAAGTTGCGAATGCTGGTGATCACACCCACAACTCCCACGATCACACCCGGAATGGGGCTTACCAGCAGATTGGTCTTCCAATTGGCCTCCATATGCCGATCCCAGATCCCCAGGCGCAGGCAGCCAATAACCAGGTACAGGCACAAAATCACCAGTACTACCAGCTCTCCCTTGATAGATTCCACAGAGCCGGTCAGAATCAGCTGCACCAGAATGGCAATGACCAGCAGCCAGTAGCCCAGCCAGCAGGTGTTGTGCTCCAGCTTCATCAGCTTCTGCTCCTGCATTTCATCCAGGTTATTTTTCCATTTCTTCATGTTCTTCATCCTCCCAGAATAATTCGTCCAATGTTTTACCCAGTGCCCGGCAGATGGCCCGGCACAGCTTTATGGTGGGGTTATATTCCCCTTGCTCAATGGCGTTGATGGTCTGTCGGGATACGCCTACGGCAGAGGCCAGCTCCTTTTGGGTCATGTCCTTCTGCACCCGGGCCACCTTGACGGACAGGTTCTTTGCCATACTTACCACCTCCAAGAGTATAGTAGCATATACCGGACTGAATGTCAAGTATAATTTACTTTAAAACAGATAAATTTTACATTTAGACAAGCAAAGGCGGCGTCCCCCAATGGGAAACGCCGCCGAAAGACTATTTCGTTTTCTGAAAATGGAGCCAGAGAGAGGAAAGTCCATAGGCGATTCCGGCAGCGATCAGTCCGCCGCCCAGGAAAACCACCGAATGCACCAGCAGATTTCCTTCCTCACCGGTGGTGAGCCGGAGCCAGATGTCAGCCAAAGCGCCCAAAACCAGCCCGATGACCAGACAGATTCGCATTCGTTTGTTTTTCATTGCTTCTTCACCTGCTTCATGGAAAGGCTGATGCGCTTGCGTTTCTCGTCCACGCTCAACACCACAACCTTCACCACATCGCCGACCTTGACCACCTCACTGGGATGGCGGAGACGGCGGTTGCAGACCTCGGAAATATGCACCAGGCCGTCCTGGTGGACGCCGATGTCCACGAAGACGCCGAAGTCAATGACGTTGCGCACGGTGCCGGTCAGTTCCATTCCCGGCTGCAGGTCCTTCATTTCCAGCACGTCCTTGCGGAGAATGGGAGCAGGCAGCTCGTCCCGGGGATCCCGGCCGGGCTTACTCAGCTCTTTGGCAATGTCCAGCAGGGTGGGTTCGCCTACGGCGCATTCCTCGGCCGCTTTTTTTAATCCATAGCCTTCCAGTTTCACGGTAAGGGAGGACAGGTCGTCCCCCTTTTTGCAGCCAAGCAGATTCAGCAGTGCCTTGGCGGCGGCGTAGGACTCGGGGTGGACGCCGGTGTTGTCCAGCACCTCCTTGCTCTCGGGAACCCGGAGGAAGCCGGCGCACTGCTCAAAGGCCTTGGGGCCAAGCTTGGGCACCTTCTTCAGCTGTGCCCGGGAGGTAAAGGGGCCGTTTTCTTCCCGGTAGGCTACGATATTCTTGGCAGTGGCGGCGGTGAGGCCGGACACCTGCTGGAGTAAACTCCGGGAGGCGGTGTTGGCATCTACGCCTACAGCGTTGACGCAGTCCTCCACCACAGCGCCCAGGGCGGCGTCCAGCTCCTTCTGGGGGCAGTCGTGCTGATACTGACCCACGCCGATGGCCTTGGGGTCGATCTTCACCAGCTCTGCCAGAGGATCCTGGAGTCTGCGGGCAATGGAGACGGCGGAACGGAGGTTTACATCATATTCCGGGAATTCCTCCGCTGCCAGGGGAGAAGCGGAGTACACGGAGGCGCCGGCCTCGCTGACGATCATATAGCTGGCCTCGGGGAAGGAGCGCAGCAGCTCCACAGCCATGGCCTCCGTCTCCCGGGAGGCGGTGCCGT
>CAYMWT010000340.1:0-2373 GCA_964394055.1 uncultured Oscillospiraceae bacterium | reverse complement strand
TCTGGCCGTCAGGGGCGATGCGGACGATGCCCAGGTTGGTTTCCGGGTCGTCCATTACGTTCTTAAAATACTTACCGGTGCCGGTGACAATGAAGATCTTGCCCGCCAAGTCGGTTGCATCAAAGCCAAGAGGGATGGTGCGGATGACATGGGTTACGTCCAGGTACTCCCCTACTTCGTTTTCATCCAGCAGGTAGCTGATATTGCCGCCGTTGCGCTCGTCCCAGCCTAAGCGGTACATATTGGCGGTGGTTTTCTTCATTTCCTCCACAAAGGGAGCTGTCATAATATCTTTCATTACGTTATCCTCTCTTGCTCAAAACTTCTGCTTCGTATTTCTTGACTTCCTGGAACCATTCCCCGTCGGCGGGTACGCCGCACTCCCGGCAATACGCCTCCCAAACCTCTCCAAAGGGCAGTGTTTTCAGCTCCTCCTGGCGTACCATGACTTCTGTCCAGTTACCCTCGTTCTGGATTTCGGTCATATCCGGGGTCAGCAGTGCCATGAGCAGGGCCTTCTGCACATTCCGGAAGCCCACCGTCCAAGCGGAAATCCGGTTGATGGAAGCATCAAAATAGTCAAGAGCCATGTTCACCCGACCCTCCAGACCGCCGCAGTGGACGATCTCCTTGGCAATCTCGCGGGTTTCATCGTCCAGGAGCACCACATGGTCACTGTCCCAACGGATGGGACGGGTAATGTGGAGGGCGATCTCCGGGAAGAAGGCCAGCAGAGCGGGAATCTTATCGGAAACCACCTCGGTGGGATGGTAGTGACCGTTGTCCATGAGAGGGATGCACTTCTCCTTGTTAAAGGCCGCATAGCTCAGGGCAAACTCCGCAGAACCTACGGTGTAGGCCTCCACGCCGATGCCGAAGACCTTGCTTTCAATGCAGGGCTTGACCTTGGTGAAGTCGTAGGGCTCAGAAAGAATCTCGTCGATGGCCTCCCGATAGCGGACTCTGGGACCCATCCGATCAGCAGGAATGTCCTTAAAGCCGTCGCCGGTCCAGATGTTCATGACGCAGGGCTGCCCCAGCTCTTCCGCAAGGTAATTGGAAATACGGATGCAGGCCTTGCCGTGGTCGATCCAGAAGCGGCGAATCTCCTCGTCGGGAGAGGACAATGTCAAGCCATTTGCCTTGGGATGGGAGAAGAAGGTGGGGTTAAAGTCACAGCCCAGCCCCCGCTCCTTGCAGAAGGCCACCCACTTGGCAAAATGCTTTGGCTCCAGTTTGTCCCGGTCTGCCCATTCGCCGCCTTCAAAAATGGCGTAGCTGGCATGGAGGTTCAGCTTCTTGGTTCCAGGGCAGAGCTTTAAGACCATGTCGATATCCGCCATCAGCTCTTCGGGGGTTCTGGCTCTGCCGGGATAGTTACCGGTGGTCTGGATGCCGCCGGTAAGGGGCTTATTGGGATCGGTATCAAAGCCCCGAACATCGTCGCCCTGCCAGCAGTGCAGAGCCAGGGGTGCGCCTTTTAGCTTTGCCATGGCAGCGTCGGTGTCAATGCCCAGGGCGGCGTACTTTTTCTTTGCTTCTTCGTAGCTCATAAATTGGCCTCCATTTGAATTTTCAGATTGCCCAGGGCGGTGGCCTCAATGGGCAGTGCGATTACTTGCTTTCCGGTGGCTTCCTCAGTCAGGCGGTTGAGGAAGGTGTTTTTTGCGCCGCCACCGACGATGTACAGCTTTTGGTAGGTTGTGCCTGTATTGCGTTCCAATTCTTCCAATGCCAGACGGTAGCTCTCCGCAAGGGAGCGGTAGGCACAATGGAAGTAGTCGCCGATGGTATGTAACTTACCACCCGTAGCTTTGCCGAAGGCCTCCTTCATACTTTTGGGAGCCAGAAATGCCGGTGCGTTGGCATCCACCAACACATTGCAGGTACTCTCCTCCGCCAGCTTTACAATCTCCGGGAAGGGCGTGTCAGAGCACATATCCCGTTTCAGTTCGTTTACCAGCCACATGCCCATGATATTCTTCTGATAACGGTTGTAGCCTACGCCTCCTTCGTTGGAGTAGTTGGCTTCCATACTCTTTTTGTCCGTAATGGGTTTAGGGGTTTTCACGCCAAGCAAGCTCCAGGTACCGGAGGAAATATAGGGCTCATTTCCCGTCATGGGAATCCCCTCCACAGCGGAACCGGTGTCGTGGGTGGCACATAGGATCACCTTCATGCCCTCGTATTCTCCAATCACCGTTCTCGGCTGGCTGAGCTTCGGGAACAGGTGTGCAGGCAAACCCAGCCGGGAAATGATCTCTTTGTCAAATTCCAGCGTGTCGGCGTTCACCATCCCCATGGTGGTGGCGTTGGTAAATTCCCTGGCTTTCACATTGCAGAGCTTGAACATCAGGTATTCAGGAATCATCA
>CAYMWT010000339.1:0-2381 GCA_964394055.1 uncultured Oscillospiraceae bacterium | reverse complement strand
TGAGCTGGCCTACAAGGGCCAGATCCCCGGTGTCCGCAAGGCCAGCTGGTAAGGTAAGGATTAAAATGTAAAACAGATTCGGAGAGTCCTGGGAAGATGGCTTCAACTTCTGAAGCGCATTCCCCGGATACCTCCGGGTCTCCACGGGTTTAGCCCGTAACTTCTATAAGGAGGATTTAAACATGCAAATCACCGATCCCGTAGCAGATATGCTGACCCGAATCCGGAACGCTAACTCTGCAAAGCACGACACTGTGGACGTCCCCGCTTCCAACCTGAAGAAGGCCATTGCCCAGATCCTGCTGGAGGAGGGCTACATCAAGTCCTATTCCGTGGTGGACAACGGCAACCAGGGCGTCATTCACATCACCCTGAAGTATGTGGGCAAGAAGCAGCAGGCCATTTCCGGTCTGAAGCGTGTTTCCAAGCCCGGCCTGCGTATCTACGCCGGCGCTGACGAGATGCCCAAGGTTCTCAAGGGTCTGGGTATCGCCATCGTCTCCACTTCCCGGGGCGTTATGACCGACAAGAAGGCTCGCGAAAACCACATTGGTGGCGAAGTCCTGGCTTTCGTCTGGTAAGGAGGACCTTAGAAAATGTCTAGAATTGGTAAGAAGCCGGTAATCATCCCGGCAAACTGCACGGTGGACATTGCGGAAGGCAACGTTGTCACCGTTAAGGGACCCAAGGGCACCCTGACCCACGCTTTCCATCCCGACATGATCCTGAAGATCGACGGCAACGTCCTGACGGTCGACCGTCCCGACGAGGAGCATCTGCACAAGTCCCTGCACGGCCTGACCCGTACCCTGATCAACAACATGGTCGAGGGCGTGGAGAAGGGCTTCAGCAAGGAGCTGGAAGTCAACGGCGTTGGCTACCGTGCCGAGAAGAAGGGTAACCAGCTGGTCATGCGTCTGGGCTTCTCCCACGAGGTCATCGTGGACGAGATCCCCGGCATCACCATTGAGGTTCCCGCTCCCAACAAGATCATCATCCGCGGCATCGACAAGCAGACCGTCGGTCAGTTTGCCGCAGAAGTCCGTGGCAAGCGTCCTCCCGAACCCTACAAGGGCAAGGGCATCAAGTATACCGATGAGGTCATCCGCCGTAAGGTTGGTAAGACCGGCGGTAAGAAGTAATGGAGGTGTGCCGAAATGGTTGGTAAGATTGATAAGAAGGCTATGCGCCTGAAGCGGCATGTCCGCGTTCGTGGCAAGATCTCCGGCACCCCTGAGCGTCCCCGTCTGAACGTGTTCCGTTCCAACGCCAACATCTATGCTCAGATCATCGACGATGTGAATGGTGTCACCCTGGTTTCCGCCAGCACCCTGGATAAGGATTTCGAAGGTGCCGCCGGTAACTGCGAGGCTGCCAAGAAGGTCGGCCAGGTTATCGCTGAGCGTGCCAAGGCTAAGGGCATTGAAGAAGTGGTCTTTGACCGCGGCGGCTATGTTTACCATGGTCGTGTGGCTGCTCTGGCAGAAGGCGCCCGCGAGAATGGGCTCAAGTTCTAAGAGTGAGGAGGAAAAGAAATGGCTTACAATAAGACTCAGAACAATGAAGCTCCCGAGCTCATTGAGAAGGTCGTTTACCTGAACCGTGTCAGTAAGACCGTTAAGGGCGGCCGTGTCATGAAGTTCTCCGCTCTGGTAGTTGTTGGTGACGGCAAGGGTACCGTGGGTTACGGCCTGGGCAAGGCTGCCGAGGTTTCCGAGGCCATCCTGAAGGGCATCGCCGATGCCAAGAAGAACATGGTCAAGATCTCTCTGGCTGGGGACACCATCCCCCACGATGTCATCGGTATCTTCGGCGCCGGCACCGTTCTGCTGAAGCCCGCTCCCGAAGGCACCGGCGTTATCGCCGGCGGCGCTGTCCGTGCGGTTATGGAGGCTGTTGGCATTCGGAACATCTGCGCCAAGTGCCTGCGCTCCAACAACCCTCAGAACGTTGTCAAGGCTACGATGGCTGGCCTGACTTCCCTGCGTTCCCCCGAGCAGGTCGCTGCTGTTCGTGGCAAGAGCGTGGAAGAAATCATCTAAAGGAGGGCAATTAACATGGCAAACCTGAAAATTACGCTTGTTAAGAGCCTGAACGGTCGCCTGGAAAAGCACATCGCTACTGCCGAGTCTCTGGGTCTGCGCAAGATCGGCCAGAGCACCATCCAGCCGGACAATACCCAGACCCGTGGTAAGATCGCCAAGATCGGCTACCTGCTGCAGGTCACCGAAGTTGAATAAGGAGGGGAAGAATAATGAAGCTTCATGAACTCTCTCCCATTGCTGGCTCCACCCATGTGGGCAAGCGTAAGGGCCGCGGCGTCGGCACCGGCAACGGCAAGACCGGCGGCCGTGGCCACAAGGGCCAGAAGGCCCGTTCCG
>CAYMWT010000338.1:0-2384 GCA_964394055.1 uncultured Oscillospiraceae bacterium | reverse complement strand
ATGTCAGGAAGGTTTTCAAATTTCATTTCAGGTTGTAAAGTTTGCTCATTCATGGTAGTTAAGCTCCAATCTGTTTAGAATAGGTCAAATAAGTTTAACCTTTACCATCCTGTTCCATGACGTGTAAAAGTCTACATTTTAACCTGCTCCAAGATCTCTTGGTACAGTAAAAGCCCGACAGCAAAGCCATACTTGAAGTGACTCTCCAGTTCCAGCATCTGAGCAATCGAGGTCTGCTCCCGAAGTTGGGAGACCAAAGCGAAGTCCTCGGCACTGAGGCGCTGGGAAAGCTGTTCCACCAGCCGGGAAACCTCTCGGTTGGCATCCCAATACTCTGGCTTTGTGGGAGTGACAGTTTCTGCCGGATAAAACCGGCCGCTGAATAATGCTTCCAGAATCATCGTGCGCCCTCCTAAAAAGTAAAATGATCCGGTAGATGCGTTTGCACCTACCGGATATTCCATATCCTATTCTGTTGCTTCTTTCCACCCGGCTTCTACGAGCCATTTCGTTTTCTGGTGGTTTTTATCTTGAATCGATGACACTGTATACTCGATCCTAAGGGATTTTAACACCTTAGATATGGACGACGGATGTATTTTCTCAAAATTATAAGACAATGGGTTTTCATCAAGGCATATCTGCGCAGCGGTATATACAAGCTTGCGAAGAAGCGCCATTTCGTCGGGGTCTTCAATGGGCTTCCCGATATGTTTTTCCAGCAACTCGACAATAGCCTGCTTTGCAAGATCCTGCTTTTCCTTAACTTCTGCATAGCGTCCAAGCCACTTACATACCTCATCACGGAAAGCCGATGGGTTTTCATCGAGTACAAACTTCTGGTAATAGGCAAGCTGCTGCTCGATAACCCAAAGGACATACTGGCTGACCGTTATCTGCCCGTAGTAATCAATGTGAAACAGAGCCTTGTCAGTTATCTTTTGGCGTTGGGACCACAACTCTCTGTAAAGCGTTTTATAGGTGGAGCCTGGATTCTCTTTGGAATATTCGATATCCAGAACTCCCTCATGCACGACAGTTTGTCTTCCTTCAACTTTCGCATAGAACAGATCATGTATTTGACCGTAACCCTTCCAAACATTACGCAATAGATCCGGACGATATTTTTGGGGATAATTCTCGGTATGCTTTTCGACCAAAGCAAATTTTTTCCCAAGTTCTATTTCTAACTGTTTCTTTTGAATTTGTGTTTTGTAATCCTGCCTGGCTGGTATATATACCCATAGACTAACTTTCTTCTCACGGTCACTCGATAAACGTTTTCGACCAAGCATCTGCATAAAGGCAGTTGGATCGTCTGCGAAGATTACAATATCCCGAACGGAATCATCATGAATATTTACGCCGCAATCCAGAACAGAAGTCGCAATCAGGACAGTTTCATTAAATTTTTCATTATGGATAAACGAATCCCAGAACTCTATTTTTTCTAAATCCTTGGCTGAGAAAAGAACTTTGGGTTCCGGGGCCTCAATTACCGATTCGCTTCCATCGGACTTCATAAGGGTAAACTCTTGAAAATCGGCTGGTTCAGGAGTGATTTGTGATTTACGATACTTTACTGACAAGCGCCGATAGCTGCTATCTACAAAACGTGCGGGAATCTCTGCCTTTTCATAATACCTGGCTAAATACTCGCCATGCTTTTTTTGCTTTACAAAAATAAGCAGCTTGCTATCAGGTGACGGGTTTGGAAACAGGTTAATTAAAGCATCCAAAGAACGGATTTTCCTTCTGCCTTTGCCATCATCCTCATCATAGAGATATGGGTCTAAATCTGGGTCATAGTCTTCTGCGTCTGTGCAATCGCCATGGCGATTGAAGAAATTAAGACGATAGGCATCGTAATTTCCTGCCATTTGATAGTGATAAAAAGCTGGTTTCGGCTGGCCAAAGGAAAGTGCCCAGGATACATCCCCACCAATTTGTAATTGCCTCGGAAGATACGTTGATTTTATATATCTGGCATTTCGCTCCGCATAGAGAAGAGATTTACGAATCGACCAACTCGTTGCAGTCATGTAGATGCGAATGACGGAGTTAAAGACTACAGGAAGCTCTTCCAGCAATATACTGGCGTCTTCATTAAATGTAGAATCTGCATACAGAAAATGAATTTCATCAAAAATAACGTACTTCAACTGCCTAAAAAAGGCATGGAGATGTGGATTTCTTTCCGCTGTTTTCAACATTGTAACCAGTCCCTGATAGGAAGAAATAGCTACCCGATCAAATACCTGGTAATCATCAACGTTTAGGGAATCGTCTGTGATGACATAGTAAGGTTCGAGTGCATTCACAACCTTTTCTTTTTGCTGACGCACTAAGGCAGCTCTGTTACTCACCAATAGCAAAGTGTTAAT
>CAYMWT010000337.1:0-2400 GCA_964394055.1 uncultured Oscillospiraceae bacterium | reverse complement strand
CCTCCCGGAAGCGGATGCACGCGGCCAAGGACTACTCCGGCGCGGAGATCATGCGCACCCTCCGGGACGAGGTGCTGAACCTGGGGATCCCCGTGGTGGACTTCACCGCCGCCATTGAGCTATTAAAGGACGAAAACGGCCGCTGCGCCGGTGCCGTGCTCCAAAACATGGAGACGAAGGAGCTGCTGGTTTGCAGGGCAAAGACTGTGATCCTTGCCACCGGCGGCGCGGGACGGCTCCACTACCAGGGCTTCCCCACCTCCAACCACTACGGCGCTACCGCCGACGGTCTGGTGCTGGGCTACCGGGCGGGGGCAAGGCTCAAATACCCGGACACCCTCCAGTACCATCCCACCGGCGCTGCCTTCCCTGCCCAGATTTACGGCGCGCTGGTGACGGAAAAGGTGAGAAGCGTGGGCGCAATGCTCATTAACGCCGAGGGCGAGGCCTTCATGAACCCCCTGGAAACCCGGGACGTTTCCGCCGCTGCCATCATCCGGGAATGCTCTGACCGCCATAAGGGCGTAGACCTGCCCGGGGGCAAGAGCGCCGTCTGGCTGGACACTCCCATGATCGAAATGAAGCACGGCGTGGGCACCATCGAAAAGCGGATTCCCGCCATGATGCGGATGTTTGCGAAGCACGGCATTGACATCCGGAAGGAGCCGATCCTGGTCTATCCTACCCTGCACTACCAGAACGGCGGTCTGCACATCACCCCCGACTGCCAGACAGATGTAGAAAATCTGTTTGCCGCCGGTGAGGTGGTGGGCGGCATCCATGGCCGGAACCGGCTCATGGGCAACAGTCTGCTGGACATCATCGTCTTCGGCAGAAACGCCGGACGGTACGCCGCCGAGAAGGCCAGACAGACGGAGGTCGGGGCGCTGACCCTGTCCCATGTGGAGGATTTTGACGCCCAGCGGAAGGCCGCAGGGGTGGAAGACAATACCCTGTCTCCCCAGCTGCTCCCGGACTATACCCGGAAAAAGTAAAAAATCAAACAGCGGGCAAACGACCAGCTTTCAGTCGTTTGCCCGCTTTCTCTATCCATTGCCTATCAAATCATTTCTCCGCCCCGATCCAGTCCAAAAAGGTTTCTACCTTTTCCAGCTCCTCATCCTTCAGGCCTCTCAGCCTTTCGCAAAGCCGATGATACTGGGAACCATCATTTTCCAAGGGTGCAAAAAACTCGGATGGTGTCATTTCAAAATAAGCCATAATATTAAAAAGTTCCTTGAGGGACGGCAAAGCCGCTCCGCTGGTAATCCCGCGTATATAGGAACCGCTTTTATCCAAATCCAGGCTCATCCGATGCTCTGAAAGGTTTCTCTGCATCCGCAGCTGAGTAATGCGGCTGCGGACAAATTCTTCATATTGCGTATTCGCCATTCCTGTCCCTCCTGTCTATCGTTATTGTAGTATGAACAGGAATGCAATGTTGGTAATAATAAAATTAATTTGCAGTTTAATTTTGTAGTTTTTAATGATATAATCATTAATATAGTAGTATAATTAATTATCATACTACGAAATAAATATATGGAGGAAGACAGTAAATGGATATTATATGGAGCGGCAATGAAATGGGACAGAAAATCCGGTACTATCGCCTGAAACGAAAGCTTTCTCAAAAGGCCCTGGCCAAGGCCGTGGGAGTCAGCGTGTACCGGATTCGTCTCATGGAATCCGGGGAAATTCGGGAGGCGGATGCCACGGTGTTTATGGCTCTGTGTCAGGCGCTGAATGTGGAAATGGAGGTTATGACCAACGCCGAGGTGCGCCCGGGATCGTCTGTATATAACGATTTCTGAGAAATTTCACTGCAACATTGACAAGTACGGCATAATGGTTTATATTATATTTGTCTATATTATAAAAATACGGCAAATTATTTAAGGATAGGTGATTCACATGTACATGGACGATTATCAGCGCTGGCTCGGCGCTGAGCTGGAAGATCCCGCGCTGACCGAAGAGCTGAAGAAAATCGAAGGCCAGGACGAGGAGATCAAGGATCGCTTCGCCGTTGCGTTGAAGTTTGGCACCGCCGGTCTGCGGGGCGTGCTGGGCGCGGGAAGCAATCGGATGAACATTTACGTTGTCCGTCAGGCCACCCAGGGTCTGGCAAACTGGGTCAAGACCCAGGGCGGCAAGCAGCTGGTTGCCATCTCCTATGACAGCCGGATCAATTCCGATGTCTTCGCCAAAACCGCTGCCTGTGTTCTGGCTGCCAACGGCATTCAGGTTCGGATCTATGACGCTCTGATGCCCGTTCCCGCTCTGTCTTTCGCCACCCGGTACTATAGCGCCAACGCGGGCATCATGGTCACTGCCTCCCACAATCCCGCCAAGTACAACGGCTACAAGGCCTACGGCCCCGACGGCTGCCAGATGACC
>CAYMWT010000336.1:0-2402 GCA_964394055.1 uncultured Oscillospiraceae bacterium | reverse complement strand
ACACTATGCAACCAGCATATTGTTTTCACAAAATCGAAAGTGTAAAATAGACGTAAATACTTTTACAGATGCTTGTCTATGGATAATTTCGTAGCCTTTACCACATCGGCGATAACCTTTGCTTCCTGTGCGCTGCAGCGTTCCAGACAAAATTATTCTTCTGTATTGCCCAGAGCAAGCAATTCCGCAATGACCTTATCCAAAAGAGGCAGGTATTTTTCATCAATGCGGTGAATGGCATCCAGTCGCAGAGTATCGTCCTTTCGATCTGTGCCGAACAATACATAATCCGCAGACAGTCCCAACACATTACAGACTTTGATTAACATCTTTACAGAAATTCCAGTCCTGCCCCGTTCCAACTCTGCCAAATAGGATACGCTCACATCCAGTTTTTCCGCAAATTTCTCTCTGGTATAACCTAAATCTTCACGAGCCTTGCGAATTCGCATATACATTTACCCTCACCTCAACATATAGTATCGGTGATAGTTTGCCAAAAGAAAATCAACTAATATTATATGTTTTACATATTGCATTACTTGATGAACTGTGGTAAGATAACAGTATTCAAACCCTCAAAGCGAAAGGAGAAAGGAATATGACACCATTACAATTGTCCCTAAACATCGAAGCTGCATTCAAAAAATTCCCCTATACCCTTCCATTTGACCGTGATTCCATCGAAATTCGCCCAGCAGAATCAATTCAAGAAGGACTTTCCTGGTTGGAAGCCTTTGGTGCGATCAGTAAGGATGAAATGCTCGAACACCTCCCTAATTTTGACTGGGGCAATGCGAGATTGAGTGAAGTGATGAATGACCCATCCTGTATGGAAAATATTGGTGCATTGCTCCGCAACCTAGACTATTGGCATAAACGTTTCCAAGAACGCATTGATGTTGAAAATAAAAAAAGAGAAAGCATATCACAATATAATGTCTAAAAAGGTGTAGATTTTATGGCTATAAGAATAAAAAACGGACTATCTCTTATTCTGGCACTGGTGATGTGTCTGTCTCTGTGCGCTTGCGGGAAAAGCCAGGCAGTCAAAGATGTTGAGCAGGCAATCAACGCCATTGGGGAAGTATCGCTTGACAGCAGCGATATGATTTTGAAAGCCGAACGATTATACGATAATTTGACAGACAGTGAGAAAGCTGAAGTTGCAAATAAAGCCCTTTTGGTAGAGGCCCGATTTACCTATGACCGCTTTTATAATGATAAAGTTTACAGTATCGCCAAGAAAGCTTATGAGCTGCTGTGCGAGGCAGAAAAGCTATATTGCTATGAGTCGGGTAATATGCGCCGTGCCGGAGAATTTGGAAAAAACAATAAGATGGGCATTTTAGACAGTGGGTTCTGCAAAAAATTAGCTGATGCAACCATGGATTACCAGAACTATCCCAAGCTTACGGAGCAAGATGTTCAGGACGCAATTGACTACTATTACCAGGAATTCAATACTTCCGGGAACATAGAGGCCGATATGGTCGTTTGCATGAATATCTTCCTGCAGGGAATGTATGATGTCAGAAATTATTATCCGTACGACTTGGTGCAGGAAGCTGGCGCTTTGCTTCTGGAGTTAACTGATACCTATAAGGATGAAAAGTACTATCCCGTTTTAGTGGAATACCGTGATTTTGTGGCAACCGGCACAACGATCAAAATGACAAATATCCACGAACTATTGGATGGTTTTGTCGAGTATCAGTCCCAGAACTCTCAGTATGAAGCAAAAATCGCCCCGATGTTTGCCGACTAAAGTTGCAGGGTGCCAACTCCGGCACCCTGTTTCCTTATGCTTCCAAAAGAGAAATATACTTATAAACCGTCGTCCTGCTCAAATCGCACACCCTTGACAATTCTGTGATATTCAACTGCCCATTCTTATATGCCGGATAATGCCGGAGGAAGATTGCCGGAATGTTGTCCCTGGTTATCTGCGGTCTGCCTATCTGTTTGCCCTTGGCTTTGGCATTTGCCATACCTGACCGCACACGCTCCCGTATCATGGCAAGTTCCAACTGACTGAATACGCCCGCCATCTGTAAGAAAGCCTCGCTCATTGGATCAGCCCTACCTTCCCGGCAATCCAGCGTGATACTGCCCAGTATCACAAGACGCAAGTGCTTTTCCCGCACGATGTCGATTATCTCACAAAGTTGCTGGGTGCTTCGTGCCAGCCGGGGAACCTCCAAAGTGATGATGGTGTCCCCCGCCTGTGCCTGGGCAAACATTGCTTCCTGTTGGCTCTTTACCTTGCTGTCGCCGTGTTCATATTCCAGATAGAGGGCGTCCGCTCCGGCGGTTTTCAGTTCCCGCACTTGGCGGTTGATATCTTGCTTGGTTTCGTTGGTGGAGCATCGTGCGTATCCGTATGTCATAATCCTTCCTCC
>CAYMWT010000335.1:0-2416 GCA_964394055.1 uncultured Oscillospiraceae bacterium | reverse complement strand
CCTGCCAGCATCTTGCAGTGAGCGGTGGCGATGGGGGTCTCCACATCCACGTCCTCGGTAGGCAGATTCCGGGTTGCTTCGTAGCACATCAGGCCCGCGATCTCGCCGACCAGTTCCCGGAATTCCTTGACGGAGGTGTCCTTGTTCCGGAGGATCGCCAGCTTGTGGTGTACCAGAGGATGGTCGATTACATGTACGTTTGCCATTGTATAAGTCTCCTTTTTCTTTTCACTTTTATAGAAGTCAGGCGTTCCGCCTGAAGGGTATCCTTATTCATCCTTGACGCTTCTCAGCTTTTGCAGTCCCACAACGATGACCACCGCGCCCAGAATCAGAAAGATCAGCTTTCCGCCCAAGACGCCGGAGATCAGGAAGAACGCGCCTCCCGCAATGTACATCATAGCTGCTGTTTTTGCGTTGTTCATGGTGTTGTCCTCCTCATATTATGGGTTCTGGGCTTCCCGTTCCGCCCGTTCCCGCTCTGCCTGGCTCAGGCGCAGGTAGTTGGGGGTCAGAGCGTTTCCGTCTCCCGGGAGCCCGGCGGCGATCTGCTTCGCGGCAACCAGGGCCACGCCTACAGCCCGCTGGTGGAGCCGATGTTCCGGAGGCAGTACCAGGTTTGGTATCTCAGCGGACAGGGTTTTATCAGTCAGGACTGCACCGTCCCCCACCAGGAAAATGAGGCCGTCCCGATCCTGCAAGTCGGTTTTTAAATCCTCCAGGGAAATGGCCCGATCCTCCCGGATCCGTTCCAGCTTTCCTTGGTTTACATAAAACAAAGCGTTATATACCTGGCTCCGCCTTGCGTCCATGCAGGGGCACAGATAGCCCTCCCAGATGCCTAAGCTTTCCGCCATGGCTTCCAGGGTAGAGACACCATAGCAGGGAAGCGCTGCGCCCCAGGCGAAGCCCTTGGCAGCAGCCACGCCGATGCGAACCCCGGTAAAGGAGCCGGGGCCTGCGGCCACAGCCACGGCGGTGATGTCGGAAACGGTTTTGCCGCACTGCTTCAAAAGATCCTCCGCCATCACCAGAAGGGTCTGGCTGTGGGTCATGCCCGTATTCTGGTAGCTTTCGCCCAAAAGACGGTTTTCCTCCAGCAGGGCCACGGACGCGGCCTTGGCGCTGGTTTCAAAGGCTAAGATCAGCAAGGCAGTCTCCTCCTTCCAGAGTGATGCGCCGGGTATCCTCTCCCAGCTTTTCGATGGTAACGGTGATGGCGTCCTCCATGGCATCCGCTACATTTTCGCTCCACTCCACAGCGCAGATACCCATTCGATCCAGGTAGTCCTCCCAGCCAATGTCCCACAGGTCGTCGCTGGAATGAAGCCGGTACATGTCAAAGTGGAACAGGGGCAGCCGTCCCCCTAAGTATTCGTTGACAATGGTATAGGTGGGGCTGGTGACCAGCTCCCGGCAGCCTAAGCCCCGGGCAAGGCCTCGGGTGAAAGCTGTCTTCCCTGCCCCCAGGTTGCCCCGATAGGCGAGAATGGTTCCGGCAGGAAGAATTTTTCCCAGAGCTTCCCCAATTTTTTCGGTTTCCTCCGGGGAATGGGTGATATAGTTCATGATGATAGCCTCTTATTGCGCTTGCTTCAGCTTTTCCGCCTGGTCGGCAGTGGCCAGGGCGTTGATGATCTCATCCAGGTCCCCGTCCATAATGGAATCGATCCGGTATAGCGTCAGATTCACCCGGTGATCCGTCACCCGGCCCTGGGGGAAATTGTATGTGCGGATCCGTTCGTTGCGCATACCGGTGCCAACCTGGCTCCGGCGCATTCCCGTAACCTCGCTATCCCGCTTTTCCTGCTCGATCTCATAGAGCTTGCTGGCCAGCATCCGCATACACTTTTCCCGGTTCTGGATCTGGCTCCGTTCCTCCTGACAGGCGGCCACCAGGCCCGTGGGCTTGTGGATCAGCCGGACGGCGGAGGAGGTCTTGTTGATGTGCTGGCCACCCGCGCCGCTGGAACGGTAGACCTGCATTTCAATGTCAGCGGGGTTGATCTGGACGTCCACCTCTTCCATTTCCGGCAGCACGGCCACCGTGGCGGTGGAGGTGTGGACGCGACCGCCGGATTCGGTTTCCGGCACCCGCTGTACCCGGTGAACACCGGACTCGGACTTCATCCGGGAGTAGGCGCCCCGACCATTGATAACAAAGTCCGCTTCCTTGACGCCGCCCAGCTCGGTCTCATTATAGTTCATCAGCTCCACAGTCCAGCCCATTTTGGCGGCGTACATGCTGTACATCCGAAACAGGCTGTGGGCAAACAGAGCGCTTTCCTCTCCGCCCACGCCGCCCCGGATCTCCACGATCACGTTTTTGTCGTCATTGGGATCCTTAGGCAGCAGGAGAATTTGCAGCTGGTCGTAAACTTCCGCCTTTTGGGCCTTGGCGGCGGCGTAGGTTTCC
>CAYMWT010000334.1:0-2417 GCA_964394055.1 uncultured Oscillospiraceae bacterium | reverse complement strand
AACACAAATATTTTGAATATGAAAAAGGAGTTTTTGAATATGAAAAAGGTTATTTCTCTGATTCTCACTGTTATGATGATCGTATCTGTTTTCACTGGCTGTGCTTCTGATAAGCCGGCGGAATCTTCCTCTGAAAATTCCTATCGGGTTGCCATTGTCCAGCAGCTTGACCACTCGTCTCTGGATGAAATCCGTACCGCCATTGTTGCCCAGCTGAATACCCTGGCAGAAGAGCAGGGCGTGACCTTGACCATTGACGAGTATAACGGCCAGAACGACAACAGCCTCTTGAATCAGATCGGCGCCCAGGTCATGGATAAGAAGACCGACCTGATCATCCCCATTGCCACCATGGCAGCGCTCAGCATGGTCACCGCCGCTGAGGGCACCGATACCCCTATTGTCTATGCCGCCATTTCCGACCCGGAATCCGCGGGACTGACCGGACTGACCACGGTGACCGGCGTCTCCGATGCCCTGAATACCGGCTTCATTCTGGATATGATGCTTGCCGCTCAGCCCGATGTGAAGAGCGTTGGTCTGCTGTACTCCAACAGCGAGGTCAATTCCGTCACCCCCATTGCGGAAGCCAAGGCCTACCTGGAGGAAAAGGGAATCGCTTATCTGGAAAAGACCGGCAATACCTCCGGTGAGATCACCGAAGCCGCTGCCTCTCTGGTTGGTCGTGTAGACGCCGTCTTCACACCCACGGACAACGCGGTTATGGCTGCGGAGGCCTCCGTGGCGGAGACTCTGAACGCTGCCGGGATTCCCCATTACACCGGTGCGGATTCCTTCGTGCTCTCCGGCGCCTTCACCACCTGCGGCGTCAACTACACCGAACTGGGTCAGAAGGTGGGAGACATGGCCTTCCAGATCCTCATGGGCGGTGAGATTCCCTCCGATTTCCATGTGATGGACGGCGGCATTATCACCGTGAACACGGAAACCGCCCAGCAGTTGGGCATAGACTACTCTGCCTTTGCCGGCATGGCCAATACTGTGAAGGAAGTCGTGACCGGAGAATAAACGAAACAGGCATCCCCTTCCTCAGGGAAGGGGATGCCATAATGGGAGGACTTATGATTTCATCTGCTGTGATTTTCAGCGCCCTGGAACTGGGCTTTATCTATGCTCTGGTGGCGCTGGCTCTGTTTTTAAGCTTCCGGGTGCTGAACATTGCGGATATGACCACCGATGGAAGCTTCACCCTGGGCTGTGCCGTATCCGCTACCGTAGCGGTGGCAGGACATCCCATCCTTGCTCTGCCAGCTGCCATGCTGGCAGGCGCCGCGGCAGGCAGCGTCACAGCTCTGCTGCAAACGAAGCTGAAGGTGCCGTCCATTCTGGCCGGCATCATCACCAATACCGGACTGTACACGGTAAACCTTGGGGTGATGGGCTTTTCTTCCAACGTCAGCATGATGCGCACCCCTACCATTTTCACCATGACCCAGGGCATTCTGGGAAGCGTCTACAGACTGGTTCCCGCCATGGTGCTGACCGCCCTTTGTGCCACGGCCCTGGTGGTATTCCTGAAGACCCGGCTGGGGCTGTCCATTCGGGCCACCGGCGATAACCCGGACATGGTTCGGGCCTCCTCCATCAATACGGGCTTTACCATTACCGTTGGCCTGGCAGTATCCAATTCTTTGACAGCTCTCAGCGGCGCGCTTCTGGCCCAGTACCAGAAGGCAGCGGACATCAATCTTGGTACCGGCATGGTGATCATCGGTCTGGCGTCCCTGATTATCGGCGAGACCCTGCTGCCTAAAGGAAAGCTGTGGATGAAGGCCTTGGGTGCTGTGGTCGGCTCTGTGGTCTACCGATTCATTATGGCCCTGGCCCTGCGGCTGGATCTGCCCAGCGAGTGCCTGAAGCTGATCTCCGCTGTGATCGTGGCGGTGGCCATCGGCCTTCCCGCCATCAAGGCAGCATGGAAACCCGCTGCCAAAGGAGGGGTGAAAGAATGCTGAAGCTGCAAAACATTTCGAAGACCTTCAATCCCGGTACGGTAAACGAGAAAAAGGCTCTGGATGGGATCAACCTTCAGCTTGCCCCCGGGGATTTTGTGACCATCCTCGGCTCCAACGGCGCGGGAAAATCCACCCTGTTTGGCGCCATTGCCGGTTCCTTTGTGGTGGACACCGGATCCATCATCCTGGACGGAAGTACCATTACCAACCTGCCGGATTATAAGCGGAGCAAATACATTGGAAGGCTCTTCCAGGATCCCTTGAAGGGGACGGCACCCAGTATGACCATTGAGGAAAACCTGGCCCTGGCCTATCTCCGGGCATCGGAAAAACGGTCTCCCTTTTCTATGGTCACCGCCGCGGATCGGCGGGAGTTCCGGGAAAGGCTGGCCATGCTGGAGCTGGGGCTGGAGGATCGGATGGATCATCCGGTGGGGCTGC
>CAYMWT010000333.1:0-2419 GCA_964394055.1 uncultured Oscillospiraceae bacterium | reverse complement strand
CGATGCGCAGCCGTCCGTCGCCCTTGATCTGGGCAATCATACCGCCCAGGGTGTCGATGTGGCCCTGAAGAAGAAGACCGTCGTCATCGTCCTCACCGCCCAGATCCACCAGAACGCCGCCCTTGTTGGTCAGCTCCGCGGAAAAGCCCAGGGAAGAAAAGGTGCTCTGCACCCATTTGGCAGCCCGGTCGGTAAAGCCTGTGGGGGAGTCGATGGCCAGCAGCGCGGCGGCCTGCTCCCAGGAATAGTCTGCGTAGGATCGATTCAGCATAAAAACACTCCATTTCAGGGGAAGCCCCAGTTTTTCCCCATAATACCACAAAAGGAAGAATTTGTCACTATCTGAAAAGAATAATCATTCGGTAACCCATTTTATAGCCGGGTGTGGTACAATGGGGCCAGTAAGAGAAAGAAGGGATCGCACATGGGAAACCGAATCCTGGTAGTGGAAGACGACAAGGCCATTGCAGCGGCGGTAGGGCTGAACCTGCAACGGGTTGGATATGCGGTAAAGGTATATTACGATGGCAGGGAGGCGGCGGATTCCCTGCGGGAGGATCATTCCTTTGACCTGGCCCTGCTGGACATCATGCTCCCCGGCATCGACGGCTTTCAGCTGCTGGAGCATATGCAGTGCCATAACATCCCCGTGATCTACATGACGGCGAAGACGGACAGCGAAAGCGAGGTTCGGGGCCTGCGGGACGGGGCGGAGGACTACATCGTCAAGCCCTTTGCCATTGAGACGCTGCTGGTGCGCATCGAAAAGGTGCTGTTGCGGACAGGGCGGCTGAACCAGGTCTACCGCTTCCGGGATATCACCCTGGACGGGGAGAACCGGATCGTAACCAAAGGGGGAGAGCGGGTAGACCTGACGCCCCTGGAATTTGATGTGCTGAAAGTGTTGATGAAAAACAAGAACCGCACCGTGTCCCGGGAGAAGCTTCTGGACGAGATCTGGGGCGTGGACTTCTACGGGGACTTCCGGACGGTGGATGTCCGGGTGGCGGGTCTTCGGAAAAAGCTGGGGCTGACCACGGAGATCCGGGCCATCTCCAAAACCGGCTATCGATTGGAGGAGAGAACGCTATGAAATTATGGAAGAAAATCACCCTGGTCTGCGGCCTGATCCTGGCGCTTACGGTGGCCGCCTGTACCTGCATTCAGCTGAACGAAACCAGAAACGCCCTGTTCGACACCACCTATGAGCGGCTGCACCAAAAGGTGCGCTCCCTGAGCATGAACTTTGAGCAGATGGTCAGCTACCATGACAGCGGAGAGGATACCCCGGAAACCCGGCGGGCTATGCTCCACTACTGCTTTACCCGGCTGGCGGATTCCAACTGTGTGTTGATCGTCGACGGGGAAACGGTGTGGTCCCAGATGGAGCTTGCTCCCGAGGAGATCGCGCCGATTCCGGAATCCTATGGGCAGAAAAGCTATGGAGATTCAGAAAAGCTCATAGAAGGGGTCAAACTGAGGCCGAATATCCAGGGATCGCCGGAGTGCCTGATCTATGTGGTGGAGGACATCACCGTCCTGGACGAAATGATTGGCCAGATGGTGCCCTACTTCCTGCGAATCGGGCTGGAAACGATGGCCATTGGGCTGCTGCTGATCATTTTCGTTGTCCGGCACACCATGAAGCCCCTGCAAAAGCTGCAATCCGCCGCTTCGGAAATCGCCGCCGGGAACTATGACCGCCGGGCGGAGGTTCGCACCCGGGACGAGGTAGGGGCCTTGGCGGTGAGCTTCAACCACATGGCGGAGAACGTGGAGACCCACATCCGGGAGCTTACGGAAGCGGCAGAGCGGCAGCGGCTCTTTACCGGGGCGGTGACCCATGAGTTCAAAACGCCCCTGACGGGGATCCTCCTGAACGCCGATTCCCTCCGGAACACCTACATGACCGAGGAGGAGCAGCAGGAGGCCCTCAGCGCCATCCAGTCCCAGGGCCAGTGGCTGGAACGGCTGGTGCAGAAGCTATTAAAGCTGCTGACACTGAAGCAGGAGATCACCCTGGAGCCGGTGACCGCTTCGGAGCTGCTGGAGCAGGTGCGGGAGAGCACGGCGGAAGTCCTGCAACAGCGGGGCGTGAAGCTGGACATCCAGTGCGGCGCTGAGGTTTTCCAGGGAGACGGGGATTTACTCCGGTCGGCGTTGGTGAACCTGGTGGACAATGCCAGCAAGGCGTCCAAACCCGGACAGACCGTGTGCCTCACAGCCGGTGACCACTATTTGGAGGTGGCGGATCAGGGGACGGGGATCCCGGTGGAAGCCTTGAAACATATCACCGAACCCTTCTACATGGCCGACCGCTCCCGGAGTAAGCACCAGGGCGGGGTAGGCCTGGGGATGTCTCTGGTGAAGGAGATCGTCAGCGCCCATGGAGGCAGCCTGGAGGTGGAGAGCACCCCGG
>CAYMWT010000332.1:0-2433 GCA_964394055.1 uncultured Oscillospiraceae bacterium | reverse complement strand
CAATTTCTGCACCTACTGCATCGTCCCCTATGTCCGGGGCCGGGAGCGGAGCCGTCTCCCTCAGGATATTCTGGACGAGTGCCGCCGCGTGATTGCCGACGGCGCTAAGGAGATCACATTGCTTGGTCAGAACGTCAACTCCTACGGCAAGGATCTGGAATGCGGCATGGACTTTGCCGACCTGCTGGCCGCCATTGCGCAGCTGCCCGGGGACTTCCTGATCCGTTTCATGACCAGCCACCCCAGAGACGCCTCCGAAAAGCTGTTTGACACCATGGCAAAGTACGATAAAATTGCCAACCAGCTCCACCTTCCCTTCCAGTCCGGCTCCTCCCGGGTGTTAAAGGCCATGAACCGGCACTATGACCGGGAAACCTACCTGCAAAAGGTCGCCTACGCCAAGAAGGTCATGCCGGATTTGGTGCTGACCTCCGACGTGATCGTGGGCTTCCCCGGGGAGACGAAGGAAGAGTTTGAGGAAACCCTCTCCCTGATTCAGTCCGTCCGCTATGACGCTCTGTTTACCTTTATTTTCTCTCCCCGTCCCGGCACTCCCGCTGCGGAAATGGAGGATCTGACCCCCAAGGAGGAGAAGAACCGCCGGTTCGATCAGCTCTGTGCGGTTCAGAACGCCATTTCCGAGGAGATCCACCAAAGCTATGTGGGCAAAACCATGCGCTGCCTGGTAGACGGCCGGGACGGCGATTCCCTCACCGCCCGGACTGAGGGCGGACGGCTGGTGCGGTTCCCGGGTGAGGACGCGCTGATCGGAACCTATCAGAACATCACCATCACCGGCGCAACCACCTGGAGCCTGACCGGGCAGCCGGATGCCGTGTAATTATTTTTTAAGAAAGAGGTCACATTATGGCCAAATCCCCAACGGAACTGACCCCCATGCGGCGGCAGTATCATGAGATCAAGGAGCGCAACCGGGACTGCATTCTCTTCTTCCGGCTGGGCGATTTTTACGAAATGTTCGACGAGGACGCCAAGCTGGCCGCCCGGGAGCTGGATCTGACCCTCACCACCCGGGATCGGGGCAAGCCCAAGGAGGAGCAGTCTCCCATGTGCGGCGTCCCCTATCACAGTGTGGATTCCTACATTGCCCGTCTGGTACAGAAGGGCTACAAGGTTGCCATCTGCGAGCAGATGGAGGATCCGGCCACTGCCAAGGGACTGGTGGAGCGGGACATCACCCGGATCGTCACGCCCGGCACTGTCACCGAAAGCTGTATGCTGGACGAAAGCAAAAATAACTACATGGGCTGCATTTACGGTGAAAGCGGCAAATTCGGCCTGGCCTTCTGCGATGTGTCCACCGGTGCCTTCTTCGCAACCGTCTGCTCTGACAGTCAGAATGTCGCCTCAGAGCTGGGTCGGTTCGCCCCCAGCGAGGTGCTGCGCTTCGGCCCCGGGGTGGACATGGCACCCATTGATGACGCTCTCTTTCACCGGCTCAGCTGCTGTGTGGACGAGGGGAAGATCGAGCAGTTCCGGCTGGAGGACGCTGAGGAGACATTGCAGTCCCATTTCGGCCAGAGCCTTGCCCAGCTGGGTCTGGGGGGTATGCCCGCCGCCATCATTGCCAGCGGTGCCCTTCTCAAAACCCTGCTGACCCTGCAAAAGAATGACCTGGCCCATATCCGGGAGCTGCAATATTACACCTCCGGCAAGTTTATGGAGCTGGATCTGGACGCCCGCCGGAATCTGGAGCTGACGGAGACCATGCGCTCCAAGGAGAAGAAGGGCACCCTTCTGTGGGTGCTGGACAAGACCCACACCGCCATGGGCGGTCGAATGCTCCGCTCCTGGCTGGAAAAGCCCCTTCTTGACCCGGTGGAGATCAACCGGCGTCAAAGCGCTGTAGAGGAGCTGGTGGACTCCGTTATTGTCCGGGGAGAGCTGGAGGAAGCCCTCCGGGACGTAACCGACCTGGAACGGGTCATGACCCGAATCGTCACCGGCACCGTCAACTGCCGGGATCTGCTGGGCCTGGCCCGGGGACTTCGTGCCCTGCCGGATGTGAAGCAGCAGCTGAATAAGTGCGAGTCTCCCCTGCTTTGCAGGCTCAACACCGCCATCGACGATCTGACGGACTGCGCCGACCGGATCGAAAACACCATTGTGGACGAACCGCCCATCACCATCCGGGAGGGCGGCATGATCCGCAAGGGCGCGAATGAGGAAGCCGACCGCCTCCGGGACATTATGGAGGGTGGCGGAAGCACCATTGCGGCCATTGAGGCCTCCGAGCGGGAGAAGACCGGTATCCGTACCCTGCGGGTGGGCTTCAACCGGGTCTTCGGCTATTATATCGAGGTCTCCAAGTCCTTTCTGGATCAGGTACCCCAGGAGTACATCCGCAAGCAAACCCTGGCAAACTGTGAACGCTATATCACCCAGGAGTTCAAAGAGCTGGAAAACCAGGTG
>CAYMWT010000331.1:0-2434 GCA_964394055.1 uncultured Oscillospiraceae bacterium | reverse complement strand
AGCCGTCAACGGAGTCGTCCAGCATGTACAGGTCGGTGTAGAAGTACAGAGGCACGATGCAGCTGGTGCTCATCAGCAGATCCTCAGCTCTGTGCATCAGGGCCATACGGGTGGTGTTGTCAGTGCAGGACTTGATGATGGGGATGATCTTGTCGTAGGTCTCAGCCCAGGTGCCGTTCTCAACCTTCAGGTCATAGCCCAGATCGGTCAGATCCAGGCTGTAGATAGCCTCGGAAGCGTGGTCGCCACGGCCGAACTGAACGTCGTTGTTGCCGGAACCGGTGGTCCACATATCCAGGAAGCAGATGGGGTCGTTGTAGTCGGCCAGCCAGCCGTTACGGGCGATGGAGTAGTCGCCGTCCTTACGGGTGTTCAGGAAGGTATTCCACTCCTGGTTCTCCAGGTTCAGGGTGATGCCCACAGCGGCGAAAGCGGACTGCAGGTACTCGCCGATGGCCTTGTGGCCCTCACCGGTGTTGTACAGGTAGGTCAGAGTGGGGAAGTTCACGAACATGCCGTTGGCGTCAACCTCGTAGTACTTGGAGAGGATGGCGTAAGCCTCGGCGTAGTTGTCCTCGAAGGCTTCCTTAGCCACGTTGTAGTAGCCAACGTAGTCGTCGCTGTCACCGGCGTTCTCATAGAACTGAGAGCCGTCAGCGTCGGTCATACCCATGGCAACGAAGGAAGAAGCGGGGACCTGGCCGCCCTGAGCGACCTCCTCAACGATGTAGTTCCGGTCCAGCAGCAGACCCAGCGCATAGCGGATCTCAGCTTCAGCCTCAGGGGTGACCTCAGCCAGACCAGCGGGAGCTTCGGTGGAAGCAGCAGCGGGGGCATCGGATGCGGCGGGAGCGGCGGGCTCATCCTTGGCGCCGCAGGCAGCCAGAGACAGAACCATAGCCACAGCCAGGAACAGAGCAAGCAGTTTCTTCATTTTCTCATTTTCCTTTCTCGTAATAATATTTATCCACAATTCAGCCTCCACCCCCTTTGGAGCGGAAGGAATTATGAAACACAGTTAACCGCCGAATTTATCCAGATTGTGGCAGGCCACAAAGTGGCCGGAGGAAATCTCCTTAAATTCGGGCATGCTCTCGGAGCAGGCATCGGTGGCGTAAGGGCAACGGGTGCGGAAGGGACAGCCGGAAGGGGCGTTCAAGGGGCTGGGAATGTCGCCGTGGAGAACGATACGCTTATTCTCTCTTGCCTTCTTGGGATCCGGCAGCGGAACGGCGGACATCAGGCACTTAGTGTAGGGGTGCAGGGGATGGTCGTAAATCTCCTTTGCATCCGCCATTTCCACCATCTTGCCCAGGTACATAACCGCGATCCTGTCAGAGATGTGGCGAACCACCAGCAGGTCATGTGCGATGAACAGGTAGGTCAGGCCCATCTGATCCTGAAGCTCGTCAAACATATTGATGACCTGGGCCTGGATGGAAACGTCCAGGGCGGAGACAGGCTCGTCACAGACTACGAATTCCGGCCGCATAGCCAAGGCTCTGGCAATGCCGATTCTCTGACGCTGGCCGCCGGAGAACTCATGGGCGTACCGGTTGGCGTGCTCAGAGTTCAGGCCCACACGGCTCATCAGCTCCAGCACCCGCTCCTCCCGTTCCTTCTTATCCTTGTAGAGCTTGTGCACATCCAGAGGCTCCGCAATGATGTCGGACACGGTCATACGGGGGTTCAGGGAGGAATAGGGATCCTGGAAGACCATGGCGGACTTTTTCCGGTATTCCAGAATGTCCTCCTTGGTTTTGATCTGCTTGCCTTCGAACCAGATCTCACCATCGGTGGGCTTGTACAGGTGGAGCAGGGTTCTGCCCACGGTTGTCTTGCCGCAGCCGGACTCGCCTACCAGGCCCAGAGTCTCGCCCTTGCGGATGGCAAAAGAAACGTCGTCCACAGCCTTTAAGGGCTTGGTTTTAAACAGGCCGGTGTTGACGGGGAAGTATTCCTTCAGGTGCTTTACTTCCACCAGATTCTGTACATCACTCACGCTTCTTCACCGCCTTCCGCTGTTTCTTTCTCGAATTCCTCTTTTACATTGACCCAGCAGGCAGCCATGTGATCGTCGTTGATCTTCATACGGTCGCAGCGCTCACGCATACAGATCTTCATTGCCGCGTCGCACCGGGGGGCGAAGGGGCAGCCGGCAGGCATGTTCAGCAGGTCAATGGGGGTGCCGGTGATGGGCTCCAAGCGGCTTCCGTCGCTGTCCACTGTGGGAATGGAGCGCATCAGACCCTTGGTATACTCGTGCTTGGGGTTGTAGAAAATCTCGTCGGCGGTACCCTGCTCGCAGATGGAGCCGGCGTACATGACGATGACCTCGTCACACATCTGGGCAACCACGCCCAGGTCATGGGTGATCATGATGATAGCCATGCCCAGCTCCTTCTGGAGCGACTGCATCAGCTCCAGAATCTGA
>CAYMWT010000330.1:0-2438 GCA_964394055.1 uncultured Oscillospiraceae bacterium | reverse complement strand
AACTTTTCCCGAAAGTTTTTCATAGGGATTCCTCCAAATCCGAAAAATCAAACACTTCTTCGATGGTCAACCCAAAGTAATGGGCGATTTTATAGGCCAGGGGCAGGGAGGCGGTATACTTCCCCACCTCGATGGAGGTGATGGTCTGCCGTGTGGTACCCACGGCGGCGGCCAGCTCCTCCTGGGACAGCTTATGAGCTTTCCGAAGCTCCCGGATATTACTTTTCATAGGTTCTCCTTGTTATATCCCGGGACGCGTCCGCCCTGGGATAATGCTAAGTTAACTTTGCAAAGATAGTATAGCGCGCTTTGCACTATTTGTCAAGTCTGCTTTGCAAAAAATAGAAAATAAACTTTGCAAAACAAATGGATATGAAAACGCCCGAAGCGGATTGCTTCGGGCGGATTTCATTTGGCGGATCTTATTCGGCAAAGTCCTTGTCGTCGGCAACAGGCTCGGTGGGAGCGACTTCCACAGCGGGAGCTTCCTCAGCGGGGGCCTCTTCGGCAGGAGCGGCCTCTTCAACAGGGGCTTCCTCAGCGGCGGGAGCTTCCTCAGGAGCGGGCTCTTCAGCGGGAGCCTCCTCAGCGGCGGGAGCTTCGGTGTCTTCGCACTCATCGCAGTCCTTGCAGCAGGGGCACTTGGGAAGCTTGGCAATAAAGGCTTTTGCCCAAGCCACGATTTCCTCACCATAGGTGGCGATGGCGTAGACGGCGCCCACAAGGGCAGCCAGAGCGGTCAGGATCTTAATTAACGTTTTCATGTGAATAACCTCCATACAGTTTTCTTTTCTGTTATTCAGTATAACCAATCCCGGCTAAAAAAGCAAGCAGGTTTTCCCGTTTTTTACAGAAAATACATGATTAAAGATATCCGTACATGCCCCGAACACTGACCTCCCCGGAATTTACGGTTTCCAGCTGCCCATCCGGGAGGCGAACCACCAGAGCGCCGCTCTCGTCTACGGAGAGGGCATAGGCATGGCGGACTTCCTCACCGCGAACCAGAGAGACCTCCCGACCCAGGGTGACGCAGTCCTTTTGATATTGGGCGAGCATTGCCTCTTTTCCTGTGAGCAGGGTCTGGCTCATTTTGTACAGGGAATCCAGCATGGCGGCAGCCACCTTGGCCCGACTGACTTCCTTCCCAGACATCATGGCAAGGGAGCCGGCCATATCCCGGATCTCCGGAGGAAAGTCCTGGGGCTGCTGACGGCAGTTGATGCCGATACCGATGACAGCGTAATCCAACCCACCCTGGGGGGTAAAGCCCAGCTCGGTCAGAATGCCTCCCAGCTTCCGCTTGCCCCAGACCAGATCGTTTGTCCACTTGATACCGGGACGCTGGCCGGTGACGCCTTCCAGGCAATCGCACATGGCAACCCCTGTGGCGCAGGTCAGGTGCATCAGCTCTGTTGCCTCACATTTGGGGCGCAGCAGGATGCTTAAGTAGATGCCCATGCCCTCCGGGGAGAAGAAGCTGCGGCCCTTTCGGCCCCGTCCACCGGTCTGATGGCCGGATACCAGAGCGGTGCCTTCGGGCGCTCCATCCCGGGCCAGGCCCTTTAATTGGGTGTTGGTGGAGTCGGTCTCCGGGAGAAAGTTAAGAAGCTCCCCCCAAGGATATTGGGGGGAGAGAAGGGATAAAATCTCGTTTTTCATACTCAGTCAATGTCTTTCAGGACTTCCTCAGGCGGGGTGTCCAGAATCTCGGGGTGCTGGAGGATCCGCTTATAGTGCTTGAAGAAGGCAGCGTAATAGTAGCCGTCCAGAATCCGCTCGTCCATGGTGAACTTCAGATCCACATACTTCCTGGTCACCACGGTACCGTCCTCCAGAACCTCCGTAGCCCGGCGCTTCATGCCGAAAGAGCCGAATACCGGCAGGTTGCCGAAGTTATACAGGTGATGGTAAATGGGCGGAATGCCCAGACTGCCCATGGAGGTCATGAACAGGGAGCCATGGAAGGGGCTGACCTCCAGCAGGAATTTGGGCAGCAGCCCAAAATAGTCCAGAAGCTTTAATAGCCACACGGTAAACTTCAGGAACACGCCGGGGATCAGGGTCAGGGCACCGGCGGTGTTGTCAAAGTCGGAATCCAGAGGCGTGCTCTTCACCTCGTCCACGATGGACTGGAATTTCCGGTACACATCGTCGGAAGTGTCCCGGGGAGACAGATGTACCTTGATGCAGGAGTCCGGGGAGTTGGTGGACATTTCCTTTTTGATGGTCATACAGTATTGGATATCCTCCCCACGGGAGTAGACCTTCTGACCGGACAGGAAGCGGTTCATGCCGGGATAGCGGCAGACGGCACGGCAGTAGGCAGCCAGCAGCACATGGTTGATGCCAAAATTGGGCATACCCTGGCGGCGCTTCTGACGGATATAGCGGTCAATATGGGTGATCTCCAGGGACTCGCTGAAATAGTTGGTGGA
>CAYMWT010000329.1:1636-2486 GCA_964394055.1 uncultured Oscillospiraceae bacterium | reverse complement strand
CGCGTGGAAGCGGGAAGGATCCGCTCCATCGATGAATACTGGGGTGACGACGGCCCGCCTCCCCAGTGGCGGCAGGAAAAGGGGATCGGTACAGCGATTCCATAGCAATTTGAAAACAATCCGCTTCCCCGGTTTTAATGTTATGTAAACCGCAACATTTTCCACAAAATTCTTACGTTTCTGTTCTTTTTTATGTGGATACTATAAAAAAGTTTGAAAAAACGAATTTTTGAGATTGATTTTACGGCTCATTTATCATACAATAGGGGCTGAGCGGATTCCGGGCAACCCGCCTGTATTCTGGTGCCGCGAGGTGATGGTTTTGCTGAATATTGTTCTGGTAGAACCGGAGATTCCCCAAAACTGCGGCAACATCGCCAGAACCTGCGCCGCCACCGGCGCCAGGCTCCACCTCATCCGGCCTCTGGGCTTTGATATTTCCGAAAAAGCCGTCCGCCGGGCCGGTCTTGACTACTGGCACATGGTGGAGGTTCTGGACTATGAAAACCTCACCGATTTCTTTTCCAGAAACGATGTAAAGGAAATGTGGTGTCTGTCCACCAAGGCCCCCCGATGCTACACGGAGGCGGAATATCACGACGGCTGCTACCTGTTCTTCGGCAAAGAGACCAGGGGACTGCCCGAGGATTTTCTGAACGCCCACTATGACGAATGTGTTCGCATTCCCATGGTGTCTGATGCCAGAAGCCTGAACCTGAGCAACGCTGTTGCCATCACTGCATACGAGGCTCTCCGGCAAACCAACTTCCCCAATCTGCTGGATTATGGCAAAATGCGGGGTTCTTCCCGCTAAGGAAGCTCTGATGAAATCGGCAAGAGCAGATGACGA
>CAYMWT010000329.1:0-1626 GCA_964394055.1 uncultured Oscillospiraceae bacterium | reverse complement strand
ATGACGAGAGATTTTGGCCCAAGCGAAAGCTTGGAAAATTGTGGAATACTGGGTGTATTTCCAATTTTTCAAGCTGCGCGATTGGGGCAAAAGATCCGTCAGCTGCCGCAGACGATTTTTTCAGAGGTTCCATATGAAATATGGAGGATTGATTATGAACTACAATAAGAAGTCCATCGAAGACATTGAAGTATCCGGCAAGCGGGTTCTGTGCCGCTGCGACTTCAACGTTCCCACCAAGAACGGCGTCATCACTTCCGACAAGCGGATCGTTGCCGCCATGCCCACCATCAAGTATCTGGTTGACCACAATGCCAAGGTCATTCTCTGCTCCCACATGGGCAAGCCCAAGAATGGCCCCGCTCCTGAGTTCAGCCTGTCTGTTGTTGCCAAGCGGATCTCCGAGCTGCTGGGCAAGGAAGTCGTCATGGCCAACGATGTGGCCGGTGAGGACGCCAAGGCCAAGGCCGCCGCTTTGAAGGACGGCGACGTGATGCTGCTGGAGAACACCCGGTTCGAGAAGGGTGAGACCAAGAACGATCCCGCTCTGAGCAAGGCCCTGGCTGATATGGCCGATATCTTCGTCAACGACGCCTTCGGATCCGCTCACCGTGCCCATTCTTCCACCGCCGGTGTTGCCGATTACCTGCCCGCTGTCTGCGGCTACCTGGTGCAGAAGGAAGTTTCCATCATGGGCAAGGCCCTGGCCAACCCCGAGCGTCCCTTCGTCGCCATTCTGGGCGGCGCCAAGGTGGCTGACAAGCTCAATGTCATCAATAACCTGCTGGAGAAGGTAGACACCCTGATCATCGGCGGCGGCATGGCCTACACCTTCGCGGCTGCCCAGGGCTACTCCGTTGGCAAGTCTCTGCTGGATGAGAGCAAGATCGACTACTGCAAGGACATGATGGCCAAGGCCAAGGAAAAGGGCGTGAAGCTGCTGCTGCCCATCGACGTGGTCATCGCTTCCTCCTTCCCCTCCCCCATTGACGGCCCCGTGGAGGTTTCCACTGTTGCCATCGACGCCATCCCCGACGACATGGAGGGCCTGGACATCGGCCCCAAGACTGCCGAGCTGTTTGCTGACGCTGTCCGCAGCGCCAAGACCGTTGTCTGGAACGGCCCCATGGGTGTCTTCGAGAACCCCACTCTGGCAAAGGGCACCATCGCCATGGCCCAGGCCCTGGCCGATTCCGACGCCGTGACCATCGTCGGCGGCGGCGACTCCGCGGCTGCCTGCGAGCAGCTGGGCTTCGCTGACAAGATCACCCATATCTCCACCGGCGGCGGCGCTTCCCTGGAGTTCCTGGAAGGCAAAGAACTGCCCGGCATTGCTTGTCTCCAGGACAAGTAATTTCCCTTTCATACCATCCGGAGTGTCCGCACTGCGGGCACTCCGGCACCAAAAGCGGTTCCCTCTTTTCTCTGCTGATGCAGAGCCGCGGCCATTGCCGCTTAACTTTGTAAAATCGCATCATGCCCCAGGGTATTGGTGTTGAGATAAAGGAGAAAAAAACATGAACAGAAAGTACCGTAAGACCGTTATCGCCGGTAACTGGAAAATGAACAAGACCCCCTCCGAGACCAAGGAGTTTATGGCCCAGCTGAAGGCCATTATGCCCAAGG
>CAYMWT010000328.1:0-2490 GCA_964394055.1 uncultured Oscillospiraceae bacterium | reverse complement strand
GCACGGCTGGGCCAAAAGATTCGCTGCTCAGCCGCAGACGATTTATTCAGAGGTTTCCAAGATATGATATCATAAAATGGCAGGATTGTACAGCAAATTATCCTTTACATCTCTTTAAGAATTTGCTAATTTATAGAGGCGGGATTCTTGTTCCGCAACCGAAAAGGCGGTGAACCATGTGAAGGTAAAAAAATTAGTGACCCTGGCCCTGCTGTCTGCCATTGCTCTGACCATTTTCATGGTGGAGGCCCAGATTCCGGCTCTGGTTCCCATTCCCGGGGTAAAGCTGGGTCTTGCCAATATTGTGACGGTCTTTACTGTCTTCGCCCTGGGCGCAAAAGAGGGCGCCGCGGTGCTGCTGGTCAGGGTCTTTCTGGGAGCGGTATTCGCCGGAAATTTCAGCACCATCTTCTACTCCGCCGCCGGCGGCGCCTGTGCCATTGCCGTGACCATTCTCCTTCGGAAAATCCTGACCAAAAGCCAGCTTTGGGTGGCAGGCTGTCTGGGGGCTGTGGCCCACTCCATCGGGCAGATGGCCATGGCCATTCTGCTCACAGGCACTCCGGGACTGCTGGTATATCTTCCGGTGATGGTGGCCGTCAGCATTGTAACCGGCCTGTTTACCGGTCTGTGCGCCCAGCTTCTGATTCATCGAAGCGCTGTCTGGAAATGGATTTCCGACATAAAAAAATAACTGCAAGATAAAGCTGAGGTTCCATATGGAAAATTATTTTAAAATGAATCTGACCAAGGGAGAGATCGACGCCATTTCCAATTTGGGCCTGGCCCATATGGGAGACTGCGTCTTCGAAATTCTCTGCCGGGGCTATCTGTGCGCCAGAGGCGGCAAAAATGTGGGAAATCTCCACCGGGATACCATCCACATGGTGCAGGCCACCGCACAGGCCAAGTTTGTGGACAAGCTTCTGCCTCTGCTGACAGAGGAAGAGCTTGCCTACTATCGCCGGGGCAAAAATGCCCACGTCCATGCCGTTCCCAAATCCGCCACCCCTCTGGAATACGCCAAGGCCACAGGCCTGGAAGCCCTGTTCGGGGCGCTATATCTGGCAGGGGAGACGGATCGGATCAACGACCTGTTCCGCACTGTTATGGAGGAAGACCATGCTGATTAAAAATCAGGTTTACGAGGCTGTTATCACCGACTACACCGCCGAAGGTCAGGGCGTGGCCCATATTGAGGGCTGTGCCGTATTCGTTCCCAATGCCATCGCCGGGGAACGGGTGCTGCTGCGCATTGAAAAGGCCCAGAAGACCTGGGCCGCGGGAAAGATTGTCACCCTTCTGGAAAAATCTCCCCATCGGGTAAACCGGGAGTGCCCCGCAGCCAAGCTCTGCGGCGGCTGTGACTTCTGGCACATGGACTATGAAGAGGAGACCCGTCTGAAGGCAGAGCGTGTCAGAACCTGCTTAAACCGGATCGGTGGAGAGGCCCTGGAGAACGTCCCCATTCTCGCCGCGCCCACCTGCTATGGCTATCGGAACAAGGCCCAGTATCCGGTGGCTGTCAAAAAAGGGAAAGCCTATGCCGGGTTCTTCCGGGCAGGCACCCATGATGTGGTGGAAATGGATCGGTGCCGGATCCTGCCGGAGGAGGCCGACGCCGTTAAGCATATTGTGATTGATTATGTAAACCAGTTTCATGTGTCCGTCTACGACGAAGCCGCTCATAAGGGGCTTCTGCGGCATATCTACGTCCGCCGGGGTGCGGTATCCGGGGAGGTTCTGGTGTGTCTGGTGGTGAATGGGGAGACCCTGCCCAAGTCGGAGATTCTCATTGACCGGCTGAAGCAGGTCAAGGGCTTTGCCACCCTGGTGCTCTCCGTCAACCAGCGGAAGGGGAATGCCGTGCTGGGGGATCGATTCCTCACCCTCTACGGCCCGGGCTATATTGAGGATACCCTTTGCGGTCTGACCTTCCGCCTGTCTCCCCGTTCCTTCTACCAGGTCAACCACACCCAGGCCCAGCGGCTGTATGACCTGGCCATTTCCCAGGCCGGGATCACCAAATCGGATACGGTGTTGGATCTGTACTGCGGCGTGGGAACCATCACCCTGATTATGGCAAAGGCAGCGGGAAAGGTCATCGGTGTGGAGGTGATCCCCCAGGCGGTGGAGGACGCCAAAGAGAACGCCGCCCGCAACGGCATCACCAACGCGGAATTTCTCTGTGGGGACGCGGGAGAGGCGGCGCTGAAGCTGGAAGCCCAGGGTATTCATCCCGATGTGGTTGTGGTGGATCCGCCACGGAAGGGGCTGAATGCCGATGCCATTGAGGCCATTGTCCGGATGGCGCCCCGGCGGCTGGTATATGTGTCCTGTGACCCGGCCACCCTTGCCCGGGATACGGCACTGCTGAAGCAGCGGGGCTATGGGCTCCAAAATGCCCAGGCGGCGGATCTCTTCCCCAGATGTGCCCATGTGGAGACGGTTGTTCTTTTGTCCAGAAAAACGCCGGATGACGTAATAGAG
>CAYMWT010000327.1:0-2497 GCA_964394055.1 uncultured Oscillospiraceae bacterium | reverse complement strand
GGAGATCGGCAAGTGCGCCTCCGGCGGCAACGAGTGCGCCCAGACCATGGCGGCCATTATGGGCGTCAAGGCGGAGGCCGTCACCCGGAAGGTGGCGCTGGTTCGCTGCTCCGGCGCAAAGTCCTACGACAAGGAGGGCAACCTCCTGAAGGGCGCCCGGGTGAAGGCCAACTACGAGGGCTTCCACGACTGCCTGTCCGCCTCCAAGGTGGGCGGCTCCGGCCCCCTGTCTTGTAAGTTCGGCTGCCTGGGCTATGGCTCCTGCACCAAGGCCTGCAAGTACGGCGCCATCAAGGTGGTGGATGGTGTTGCCAAGGTGGACGAGGATCTGTGCGTGGGCTGTATGGCCTGTGCCGCCGTCTGCCCCCGGAACCTGATCATCCCCGTGGAGCCTGACCGGAACGTGGTGATTGCCTGTAACTCCATGGCCAAGGGCGCTGCCACCACCCGTGCCTGTACCGTCGGCTGCATCGGCTGCGGCCTGTGCAAGAAGATCTGCCCCAAGGAAGCCATCACCATCGAGAATAACCTTGCCCGGATCGACTATTCTAAGTGCGACAACTGCGGCCTGTGCGCCACGGTTTGTCCCAAGAAGCTGATCAAGGACTCCAATGTGGAGAACCTGCCGGATCCCAAGGTGGAGCCGATTAACGGCCCCATGGTTTAAGTGAATAGCACTATGGGGACTGCCTCACCAGGCAGTCCCCAAATTTTTCTCCCTTTTCTGTGACAAACAGGGCCCCCGGCTTGTCTTATATACAGAACAAACAAAGGAGATGATGCAAGCGTGGACATAGAGGACCCATTTCGGCGCTACAGGGACGATGTATACCGTCTGGCCCTGAGCTATACCAAAAGCATCCAGGAGGCGGAGGACGTGTGCCAAACCGTCTTTCTGAAGCTTTTGCAGCAGGAGAGCGTTACCCCGGGCAAGGAAAAAGCCTGGCTGATGCAGGTCACGGCCAATCAGTGCCGAAACCTGCTCCGTTCCTCCTGGTGGCGGAACACCGCACCCTTGGAGGAAGCGTCGGATTCGGTGCAGCCAAAGAATTTGGAGATTTATCAGGCGGTGATGGCCCTGCCCCCAAAGTATCGGGTGGTGATCTACCTGCGCTACTATGAGGAGCTGACCACGGCGGAGATGGGGAAGCTCCTGCACATCAGCCAGACGGCGGTGACCACTCGCCTCAGCCGGGCAAGAGAAATGCTGAAACAGCAATTAAAGGAGGAAACGGTATGAAAGACAAGGTAAAGGCTATGTATGGTGATGTGACCATGCCGGTAGGCTGCATGGAAAGGATTCTGGAAGCGGCGGAAAGGAAGAAAGAAAGAAAGCGCAGACCCATGCTTCGTCCGGTACTGGCCATGGCAGCTGTGCTGGCTCTGGTGGTGTGTCTGGCCCCGCCCGTCCGTGCGGCGGTGGAAAACCTGGTGATCAAGTTCTTCGACCCGGACACAGGCCTTTCTGTTTACCAGGGAGAAACTTCCCGGGGTGAAACAGTGACGGAGGTGCACTATGACACAGAAGCAGAGGCCTTTGCCGAGGTTCGGGAGGGACGGCTGTACTTTACCGGAAACGGTGAGGATGTGGACGTCACCGATGCGGTGCAGGATGGGAAGCCATACATTTACACCTATGAAGAAGCGGATGGGCGTACCGGCTATATGATCGTGGGTATGGCCGGAAGCATAGAAAACTTTGGCATTTACACCTTTATCCGGGAAGCGGATGGCACCTGGTTCACAGGAGCCGGACGGAACAACGTGGATCCGGAAACAGAGCAGGCCTATCCCTGGGTGGAGAATCTGTGGCAGGAGCTGAATATCCCCTGGCCGATGCCGGGGAAATAAATAGAAAACCAAAAATCCTCTGTACGGCCAGGCCGTACAGAGGATTTTTTTAGATCAATTGGTGTCGTTCCGGCTTATGCCTTCCCTGCCAGGGCATCCAGCTCCCTTGCAATGGGGCAGCTGCCCTGATAGACGCAGTCACCATAGCAGCAGTCCGCTTCGGTGATGGTGCCGTCCTCCAAAATGACTTCCACCATCCGGCTGCCGTCCAGCTGGCGGCAATAGCCGGAGACAAAGGTTTCTGTTTCCATTATTCATCCTCCGTAATGCAGTAGCCACGAGGCCCCAGGGTCAGCCAGTCCGGCGCCACGATTTGCAGATTGTAGCCCACCACCAGCTTCCCGGAGGGTACCTCCCAGGCGTCGCCGCTGCGGTTGCAGTAGATCCGGTAGGTTTTCCCTTCATAGCTTCGGGTGAAGCCCAGGTGCTTATCCTCCGCGGCGAAGAAGGAAATGTCTCCCAGCCGCAGAGCGGGATGCTCCCGGCGGAGACGGCCCAGGCGCTTGAAGTGGTTGATCAGATCCGGCTCCTCCCGGCCCCAGGGATAGGGACGGCGGTTGAAGGGATCCCGATAGCCCTCCATACAGGCCTCGTCTCCATAGTAGATACTGGGACTGCCGGGCAGGGTGTATTGCAGGAAGGAGGC
>CAYMWT010000326.1:0-2501 GCA_964394055.1 uncultured Oscillospiraceae bacterium | reverse complement strand
GGCTATGTCTACTTCCGTCAGCGGATCAAGCGCATGATCATCACCAACGGCTACAACGTCTATCCCAGCCAGGTGGAAAATGTCATTGACGGCTATCCCGACGTATCCTACAGCTGCATCATCGGCGTGAAGGATCCCCGGCGGATGCAGCGGATCAAGGCCTACATCGTCCTGAAGGACGGCGTGGAGGCGGACGACGCCTGCAAGGAGCGGATCATGGAGTACCTGAAGCTCCACATCGCCCTGTATGCCCTGCCCAAGGAGATCGAGTTCCGGAAAGAGCTGCCCAAGACCCTGGTTGGCAAGGTGGCCTACCGGATCCTGGAAGAAGAGGCCAACCGTCTGGAAGAGGAGAAGCAGAAAGAGGCACAAAATGTCTGAGAAACGAAAGAGAAAATGGGGCGACCGGAAGGATGCCCGCTGGGTTCGGGAAACCACCGGTCTGCAAACCGTCATGACCCATCTCATGCCCAACCGCACCGACTGCGAGGTTTACCTGCAGGACACCATCGACATTACCGAGCTGATGGCCTATCTGGAAGCGGCCAACGCCCAGCACCCGGAATATAAGACCACCTTGTTCCATTGCTTCGTGGCCGTGCTGGCCCGGATGGTGCGGGAGCGTCCCCTGATGAACCGCTATATCCAGGGCCGCCGCACCTATGAGCGATTTGATGTCAGCCTGGCCTTTGTGTGCAAGCGTCGGTTCACCGACCACTCCGAGGAAGCCCTGATGTTCCTGACTCCCAAGGACACGGACACCATCACGGAGATCAGCAAAAAGATCATCGGAGACGTGCGGGAGACCCGGAAAAGTGAACACGCCACCGGCGGCATTGACAGTCTGTTGGACATCTTCGCCAAAATTCCCCGTCCCCTGCTGATGTTCGTGATCTACCTGATCCGTGTTATGGACTTCTGGGGCATCAGCCCGGACTTTCTCACCGACGGCGATCCCAACTATGCCACCGTGTTTTTCAGCAACCTGGGCAGTATCAAATGTCCCTCCGTGTATCACCACCTGAATAACTACGGCACCAACAGCATTATGATCACCATTGGCACCATCCGCAAGGAACAGCGGATGATGCCCGACGGCACCTCTCAGGTGCGGGACGTGGTGGACATCGGCGCGACCCTGGATGAGCGGATCGCCGACGGCTTCTATTTCGCCAGGAGCCTGAAGCTGGTTCGCTACATCTGCGATCATCCCGAGCTATTGGAGCGCCCCCTGAGCGAGCCCAGCGGGTTCGACTATCAGTAACCTCCACACCGCCAGACCTTCCCGATTTACCGGAAAGAACTGGCGGTGTGTTCTATTTTGTACAGCTATATGTCCGGATTTTCCAGTTGCATTTCCGGTGATCCTGCACTATAATGTTTTTATTCCTTTTTCACGATTTGGATAAATCTACTACGGAGGCGATCATTATGGCATTGCATGTTATGGACGAGGCCAACCGCTGCCTGGGCTGTAAAAATCCCCAGTGTCAGAAGGGCTGTCCCATCAACACCCCGATCCCCCAGGTCATCAAGCTGCTGAAGGCCAATGAGCTGGACAAGGCAGGGCGGATGCTCTTCGAGAACAATCCCCTGACCACCGTGTGCAGCCTGATCTGCAACCACGAAAATCAGTGCGAGGGCCACTGTGTGCTGGGCAAAAAGGGCGCGCCTGTCCACTTCTCCGTGATTGAGAACTACATTTCCAGCACCTACGCGTCCAAAATGGTGCAAGGCCCCCATCCCTCCAACGGCATGAAGGTGGCCATTGTGGGCTCCGGCCCCGCGGGCATCACCATCGCCATTCTCATGGCCCGGTACGGCTACCAGGTCACCATTTTTGAAAGCAAGGATAAGATCGGCGGCATCCTCCGTTACGGCATTCCTGAGTTCCGTCTGCCCAAATCGGTGCTGGACGACATCCAGTACCGGCACCTGGAACTGAAGGGCATCAAGATCCGTCCCAATACCCGCATCGGCGGCGCCATCGGCGTGGATGACCTGTTCCGAGACGGCTACAAGGCCATCTTCATCGGCACCGGCGTCTGGAATCCCAAGACCCTGGGCATCAAGGGTGAGACCTTCGGCAATGTCCACTATGCCATCAACTACCTGAATAACCCCGACGTCTACAAGCTGGGGGAAAAGGTCATCGTCATTGGCGCGGGCAACGCTGCCATGGACGTGGCCCGTACCGCCATGCGCCATGGCGCCAGGGAGCTGACCTGCTTCTCCCTGAGCAAAACCGTGGCCGCCAGCCAGTACGAATTCAGCTATGCCCAGCTGGAAGGCGTGGACTTTGTATACAACAAAAAGCCTGTGGAGATCGTGGACGAGGGTGTGATCTTCCGGGATGTGGAGGAGCATGAGGATCATACCTTCACGGAAATTCCCGGCACCGACAAGCTCTATCCCGCGGACAGCATTATCATCTCCATCAGTCAAGGCCCCCAGAACGCCATTGTCAGCACCACCACCGGTCTGGACGCCAACAGCCGTGG
>CAYMWT010000325.1:0-2514 GCA_964394055.1 uncultured Oscillospiraceae bacterium | reverse complement strand
TCTGAGCCAAAATCTTCTGCTGTCAGCTCTTGCCGATTTAATCAGAGCTTCCCTAATTATCGCATGGAAATGGAGTGGGTTTATGATCGGGAAAATCGCGGTTTCCGCGGCCAATTTTGCCATCGATAAGCCCTATTCCTATCGTATCCCTGCCCAGATGACAGTGAAGCCCGGACAGCGTGTCCAGGTCCCCTTCGGCCGCAGCAACAAGCGTACCGAGGGAATCGTTCTGACGGTGGAGCAGGGAGAAGAAAATGGCCTGAAGGCCATCGATCAGTGCCTGGACGAGGGGCCGATCCTCACGGAAAACCAGCTTCGGCTGGCAGCCTTCATGCGGGAGCGGTATTTCTGCACCTTTTACGATGCCATCCGGGTGATGCTCCCCGCGGGACTGTGGTTCCGGACAAGGGAAACTCTGTCCCTGACGGAGGATCGCTCCTGGAAGGAGAAGACCATCCGCAAGGATGGGGCGGAGAAACTGCTGACCTTCCTGGAAGATCTGGGGGGAGAGGCGGAAGAAGGGGCAGTGAAGACCCTTTTCCCCGATGAGGAAGCGCTTGCTGAAGTGCTTCGTTACCTGGCGGGAAAAAAGTGGATCACTGCCCGGAAGGAGTTTCTCCGCCGGGGCGGCGACAAAACCGAAAAGATCGTCACCCTGGCCGTCTCTCCGGAGGAAGCTTTGGAGTATGCCTCCCGCCGTCCCAGATCCGCGGCCATGCAGAAAAGTGTGCTGGAGCTGCTGGCAAGCGTAGGCAGCGGCGCGGTGAAGGATGTGTGCTATTATACCGGCGCTTCCATGCAGACCGTATCCCGGCTGGAAAAGCTGGGGTATGTGACACTCAGTGAGCGCACGGTTCTTCGCTGCCGGGAGATCCAGCCAACGCCTCTGGACGGGCCACTGGTACTGGAAAAGGAGCAGGAAAGCTGCTTTGAAGGCCTGTCCCAACAGCTTGGGGCGGAAGATCCGGGGGTAGCCCTGCTGTATGGGGTCACCGGTTCCGGAAAGACCGCCGTATATTTAAAGCTCATCCAGGAGACTCTGAATCGGGGAAAAAGCGCCATGCTTCTGGTGCCGGAGATCGCCCTGACCCCACAGCTGCTGGGATTGCTGGCAGCCTATTTTGGGGAGAAGGTGGCGGTGCTCCACAGCAGCCTTTCCCCGGGAGAACGATATGACCAGTGGAACCGTGTCCGCAGAGGAGAAGCCACCGTGATTGTGGGCACCCGTTCCGCTGTATTTGCGCCCTGCACCCCTGGCCTGATCATCCTGGACGAGGAGCAGGAGCATTCCTACAAATCCGAAAACAGTCCCCGGTATTCGGCCAAGGAAGTGGCCATCTGGCGTGGGGCAAAGGAAGGGGCGCTGGTGCTCCTTGGCTCTGCCACCCCGTCCATTGAAACCATGTACCGGGCCAAAACCGGGGCGTATCGCCTCTATACCCTGCGTCAGCGCTACAACGGCAAGACCCTTCCCAAGGTGGAGATTGTAGACCTGCGGGAGGAAGTGAAGCTGGGGAACGATTCGTCTCTCAGCATCCCTCTGCGCCAGGCCATTATGGAGACAAGGGATGCGGGCAAGCAGACGGTGCTCCTCCTCAACCGCCGGGGCAACAGCCGCGCCTTGATCTGCGTGGACTGCCGGAAGACCCCGGAGTGTCCCGGGTGCTCTCTGCCCCTGACCTATCACAGCGCCAACCACCGGCTGATGTGCCACTACTGCGGCTATTCCCAGCCGGTACCCCAGCGGTGCCCCAGCTGCGGCGGGCCATTAAAGACCATGGGCACCGGAACCCAGAAGGTTCAGGAGGAAATGGCCGAGCTGTTCCCGGATATGGAGGTTTGCCGGATGGACGCGGACACGGTCAGCGCGGCAAACACCCACGAACAGATTTTGAACCGATTCCAGTCGGAGAAAATCCCTGTGCTCATCGGCACTCAGATGGTGGCCAAGGGCCTGAACCTGCCGGACGTGACCATGGTAGGCGTTCTGGACGCGGATCTGAGCCTTTATACCGGAGGCTACCGGGCAGGGGAGACAACCTTTAATATGCTGACCCAGGTGGTGGGTCGGGCAGGTCGGGGAGATACCCCTGGCAGGGCCATCATCCAGACCATGGTGCCGGAGCATCAGGTCATCAAGCTGGCGGCACAGCAGGACTATGACGGCTTTTACAATCTGGAAATTCCTCTGAGACGGGTTCAGAACGTGCCGCCCTTTGGGGATGTGGCCACGGTGACCTTTACCGGCCGGGAGGAAGCCTCCGTCCTTCGGGGCGCGGCAAAATTCCGGGACAGCCTCCGCGCTTGCCTGGAGCAGCCGCCCTATGGAGCGGAAAATTGCACGGTGCTGGGGCCTGCCCCCTGTGTGGTGCCGAAAATCAACTACCAATTCCGGTTCCAGCTGACATTGCGGTGCCGGATGACAAGGCAGCTCCGGCTGCTGCTGGCCTATCTGCTGCGGCAGTTTAAGCAGGACCGGCTGAATCGGGGCGTCAACGCCTATATTGACGTGAA
>CAYMWT010000324.1:0-2521 GCA_964394055.1 uncultured Oscillospiraceae bacterium | reverse complement strand
TTTGTGGGGGCCCCAAGCGCCTTTGGCGCACAACTCGCACACACGCAGCCTGAGATGTATTTTCTGTCAGGTACACGCCCTGACAGAAAATGTTCTGACTTTATTCGCCACTGCGGTGGCGAACTCTGCGAGGCACTTTATCGACACTCTGGGCGTTGGCTTTAGGGCGTCCAGTCACTTCCCGCTTCAAATTTGGCAATCCCGTCATCATACCACAGATGGGTCATGTATAACCCGCCCGCAGGAACCGTAGGCCCGGCGGCTGTCCGGTTTCCCGATTCCAGAATGGCCCCGATCTCCTCAGGCCGGATCTTCCCCTCCGCGGCATACACCACCGTTCCCGCCATGGCCCTTGCCATGTTGTAGAGAAACCCGTTGGCGCAGACCTTCAGCCTTATGACCTCTCCCATCCGCTCCACGGTATAATAGTATACGGTGCGGACAGTGGATTTAACATCCGTTCCCACACTTCGCACAGCGGCAAAATCATGGGTGCCCACGAACTGGTCAGCCGCCGCCCGCATGACCTTCTCGTCCAGGTGCCGGGGATAGAACCAGGCACGGTTTACATAAAACGGATCCTTCAGCCGGGAATTATAGATCTGATAGGTGTATTCCTTCCGGGCGCAGGAGCCGATGGCGTTGAAGTTCTCGTGAACCTCCCGGGCTCCCGTCACCACGATGTCACAGGGCAGATGGGTATTCAGGGCATAGGGCAGCCGCTCCACGGGGATGGTGGAGCTTGTCCGGAAGTTTGCCACATAGCACCGGGCATGAACCCCGGCATCGGTACGGCCGCAGCCGGTGACATGCACCGGATGGCCTACCACCATGGCGGCGGCCTTTTCCATGGTCTCGGCAATGGTGGGCAGATTCTTCTGCACCTGCCAGCCATGATAGGCGGTGCCCAGGTAGGTCAGCAGTAAGGCAATGTTCCGCATAGCCATCCTCACAGACCGAAGACGCCCAGGATAATGACGCTCAACGCCATAACCCCGGTCACTCCAAAGGCCTTCAAATCCTCCCGATGGTAGCGAAGCAGCTTCATCTTTGTCCGGCCCTCTCCCCCCTGATAGCAGCGGCATTCCATAGCCGTGGCCAGCTCGTCCGCCCGGCGGAAGGCGCTGATAAACAGGGGCACCAGAATGGGGATCAGAGCCTTTGCCCGCTGGATGAGACTGCCCGTCTCAAAGTCCGCGCCTCTGGCCTTCTGGGCGGACATGATCTTGTCCGTCTCCTCAATCAGGGTGGGAATAAACCGCAGAGCAATGCACATCATCATGGAAAGCTCATGGACAGGAACCTTCACCTTTTTCAGAGGCCCCATCAGAGATTCCAGCCCGTCTGTCAGGGCAATGGGCGAGGTGGTATAGGTTAAAAGGAAGGTGGCACAAATCAGCATAAGGATTCTCGCCATCATCTGGACGGCCCGGAGAATACCTCCCGTGGAAATGGTGATAAAATGCCACTCCACTAGGATCGTGCCCTCTTTTGTAAAGAAAAGATTCAGAATACCCGTAAAAATCAGGATCATCACCAGGGGCTTCAGCCCCCGGACAATGGCCTTGGGCGGAATGGTGGAGACCCTGATGGTAAAGGCCAAGGCCAGGAACAGGATTCCGTAGGTGACCCAGCTTTTTGCCAGGAACAGCACCACGATATACACGATCAGCACGATCAGCTTGGTTCTGGGATCCAGACGGTGGATCACGGATTTCCCGGGAAAATACTGGCCTAAGGTAATGTCTTTCAGCATCCTACTTCCCTCCCCGAATCCGCTTCAGCTCTGCCACTGCCTGGTCGATGGTATAGACGTTCCCCACGTCCAGGCCCATGTTCCGCAGGATCATAAACACCTGGGTCACCTGGGGAATGCTCAGGCCCATGGCCGTCAGCTCCTCGGGATGGTTAAACACCTCTCCCGGGGCCGCGTCCATCACCAGATGGGAGCCATTCAGCACCAGCAGCCGGTCGGTCAGTCTCGCCACATCCTCCATGGAGTGGGATACCATCATAATGGTGGCGTTCTTCCCCTTGCGGTAGGCTTCAATATTGCCTAAAATCTCCGCCCGTCCGATGGGATCCAGACCGGCGGTGGGCTCGTCCAGGATCAGCACCTGTGGCTCCATGGCAATGACCCCTGCAATGGCCACCCGGCGCTTCTGTCCCCCGGACAGATCAAAGGGAGAGACTTCCAGCTGCTTCTCCGTCAGACCCACGAAGCCGGCCGCCTCCCGCACCCGACGGTCAACCTCCTCCTGGCTTAGTCCCATGTTCTTTGGGCCAAAGGCGATGTCCTGATAGACCGTCTCCTCAAACAGCTGATACTCCGGGTACTGGAACACAAGTCCCACCCGGAACCGTGCTTGCCGGGTCTTCTGCTTGTCCGCCCAGATATCCTCGCCGTCCAGCAAAACAGAGCCGGAGGTGGGCTTTAAAAGGCCGTTGAGCTGCTGCATCAGGGTGGATTTTCCCGAACCGGTATGGCCGATTACCCCTACAAATTCCCCGGGATACAGGG
>CAYMWT010000323.1:0-2528 GCA_964394055.1 uncultured Oscillospiraceae bacterium | reverse complement strand
CTTGCCGGCAAGACAAGGGGAGCCGTTAAAACACTATTTCGGTTTATGGAAGGCACTGAAAGAAAAGAAATATGACATTGTACATATTCATGGAAGCAGTTCTATGATGGCAATTGAATTGATAATTGCGAAACTTGCAGGAATTAAAATTCGGATCGCCCATTGTCACAGCACATCAAGTTCATACATGAAGATACAGAATAGGTTAAATCCACTTTTGCGCAGAATGAATACAAAGGCGATTGCATGTGGAAAAATGGCAGGAGAGTGGATATTTGGGAAAAACCAATTTGAAATTTTACCAAATGCATTTCACACGGAGATATTCAGATATAATTGTGATGACAGAAGACGCATTCGAGAAGAACTGCACATTGAAAAGAGTTTCGTCATAGGACACATTGGACGATTTAATGAACCCAAAAATCAATCATATTTGCTGAAAGTATTTAAAAAAGTAGCGGAGAAGCGAGAAGATGCTGTGCTGTTACTGGTTGGAACAGGACCTGATTTTGAAAAAATTCAGGAAGTTGTTAAAAACCATCCTCATAAAGATCGGATAATTCTTTATGGAGAAACCTCAAACACAAGCGCTATGTATTCTGCGATGGATATTTTTGCCTTTCCGTCCAGATACGAAGGCCTTCCGGTGGTCTTGTTAGAAGCACAAACAAGTGGCCTTCCGTGTATTGCCTCTGATAGGGTCACAAAAGAAGTGGACTTTGGGGATATTATCTGGGAATCTATAGACCAGAGTCCGGATGTATGGGCAGGTCATATTTTGAATTTGCGACCTGTCCGAGATGTCGACAGATATAACTATTTTCTAACAAAACAGGAAAAACGCAAAGAGTATGATATTGATAATACCGTGAATCAGTTGGAAAGAATTTATTCGGAGCTTTTAAACTGAAGGAAAAAATAGGATGTCAATATATGAGAGTCGATAGTTCAAAGGGCATAAAACTAGATAATAATATTGTTTCATATGTGCTGTATGGAAGCGACAAATAATTTGAATCTATCATGTAAATGCTATAATTTATAGTATAAAGAAAAGGATTACAATATGGACTTAATTACAGTAATTGTTCCAGTTTACAATGTAGAAAAATACTTAAAGGAATGCCTGAATAGTCTTCTGGTGCAAACATATCAACAAATAGAAGTGATTATGGTTGACGATGGATCCAAGGATTCCAGCGGTAGAATTTGTGACGAGTATGCATCAAAAAATGAAAATTTCTATGTAATTCATAAACAAAATGCTGGGCTAGGTATGGCGCGCAATACGGGAATGGATCATATGCGTGGGGAATATGTAACATTTATCGATTCAGACGATTATGTAGATGCCGGATATGTTGAAAACTTGTATAAGAATGTGTTGAAGAATCATGTTGATATGTGTAAAAGTGGTTTCCTGCGTGTGTTAGATTCAAAAGAAATTGTATCATGTCGTAAATATGAAAATATGACTTTTGAAGGAAAGAGTGCCGGATCTGAACTGTTGCCTCGAATGCTTGGCTCGGCTCCCAATCGACATGATAGCGTTGAACCATGTGTATGCGGTGCCATTTATAAGACTGACCTTATTAAACAGTATCAATTGCGTTTCCCGTCTGAAAGAGAACTTATATCCGAGGATATGGTTTTTAATATCGAATATATGCAATATGCAAAGGGAGCTTGTGTAATTGATTATACAGGCTACTTTTATAGAACGAATATGTCCTCACTGACGAAAAGCTATCGTGTTGATCGATTTGCTGCATGCCGATATTTTTATGAGGAGATGAAAAAGAAGCTTATAGCTTATGGCTACAATACAGAAACAATATTTAGATTGCAACGGTATTTCTTCATTGGTCTCAGAATGTGTATTGCGCAAGAAACACCACGAAAATCATCCCAGACGGTATTAATGAACTTGAAAACAATTAAGGAGATTTGCTGTGATGAGGTGGTTCAAGAAGTGATTCACGGTTACCCTGTCAATAGTATGGATTTTCCGCAAAAATGCTTTTTAAAACTAATAAATAGAAATTGTTATATTGTCTTATATATTTTAGCCTGCCTAAAAATGTTGTAAAAAGAAAAACTGATATATATGACGTACTCTGGATTATTATACAGGCAAGCAAGCCAGGGAGAGGTTTTGAATTGAAAATAAAGATATCAACATTGGATGTGGTTTTGCTCTGTGCAACATTTTACGAAATAACAATACTTCCTCATATGCTGTTTATTGCGTTTAAGTATGTTGTATTGGGGTATTTGTTATGCAAATATATGTCGGAATACAAAAAAATGAAAAGGATTATGCCATTTGTACTAATATACGGAGCAGTAACATTTTTTTCTACTGCATATCATCGAATGGCATTCAATACAATTATTGCATCTTTGATGTATGGTATTCAGATAGCAGTTATTTTTCTCGTAACAAGCTGGTTTTTAAGGTTTCGTAGGACGGAGAAATTTATAGAAATTCTATTTAAAGTATTTTTTGTATATGCGTTAATTAC
>CAYMWT010000322.1:0-2531 GCA_964394055.1 uncultured Oscillospiraceae bacterium | reverse complement strand
AGATGGAGCGCTTTGCTTATCAGCTCCAGATGAGCGGCTACTCCATGGAGCAGTACGCCAAGATGATGGGCGGCGACGTAAACACCATGCGCAGTGCCTTCCGTCCCGCCGCTGAGAAGCAGGCGAAGATCAGCGTCACCCTGGAAAAGATCGTGGAAGTGGAGAACATCACCGTTTCCGACGAGGAGATCGAGGCCGAGCTCAAGTCCCTGGCCGAGCAGTACCAACTGGAGCTGGACAAGGTTAAGGAGATGGTTCCCGTGGAGGAGATCACCGGCAGCCTGACCACCCGGAAGGCCGCCAAGATCATCACCGACTCCGCCGTGGCCGTGGCTCCCAAGGCCGAAGAAAAGACCGAAGCGTAATCAATACCTTTGCCCCAAGCAGGAATAACCTTCCTCCGCAATGGTTAAGATGTGTAAGACCCATCCATTGAAAGGAGACATTTTCATGAGTTTAGTACCTTATGTTGTGGAGCAGACCAGCCGCGGTGAGCGCAGCTATGATATCTTCTCCCGTCTGCTCAACGACCGCATTATCTTCCTGTCCGAGGAGGTCAACGATACCACGGCCTCTCTGGTGGTGGCCCAGCTTCTGTACCTGGAGGCCCAGGACCCTGACAAGGATATCCAGTTCTATATCAACAGCCCCGGCGGAAGCGTCACCGCGGGTATGGCCATCTACGATACCATGCAGTACATCAAGTGCGATGTGGCGACCATCTGCGTGGGTATGGCCGCGTCCATGGGCGCCTTCCTGCTCAGCGCGGGCACCAAGGGCAAGCGCATGGCGCTGCCCAACGCGGAGATCATGATTCATCAGCCCTCCGCCGGTACCCAGGGCCAGATCACGGATATGGCCATCCACCTGAAGCGGCTGGAAACCATCAAGCAGCGGATGAACCGGATCCTGGCGGGCAACACCGGCAGAAGCGTGGAGGAGGTCACCGCCGCCTGTGAGCGGGACAACTTCATGTCCGCGGAGGAGGCCCAGGCCTTTGGTCTGATCGACCGGATTCTGGAACACCATTAAGGAACCACGGAATAAATCGTCTGTGGCTGAGCCAAAATCTCTCATTGTCAGCGCTTGCCGATTTCATCAGTGCTTCCATAAACCACAAAAAAAGAATTGAGGTACCAGGTTCATGCCAAAAAAACCGGAGCAGCCCATTCGCTGCAGCTTCTGCGGGAAGCGGGAGGGCCAGGTTTCCCGGCTGATTGCCGGAAACGGGGTCTATATTTGCAGCGACTGTGTGTCTGCCTGTACGGATCTTCTGCGGGATGAATACGACATGGGGCCGGTGGAAACCATAGAGACACCGAAAAGGCTCCCTGTCCCGGCAGAGATCAAAGCGTATATGGACCGCTATATCATCGGACAGGACGACGCAAAGGTCGCCCTGTCTGTGGCGGTATACAATCATTATAAGCGAATCTACTACGGGGCCGACACCGATGTGGAGCTGCAAAAGAGCAACATCCTGTTAATCGGGCCGACGGGCAGCGGCAAGACCCTCTTTGCCCAGACCCTGGCCCGGATCCTGGACGTGCCCTTTGCCATCGCCGACGCAACCACTTTGACGGAGGCCGGCTATGTGGGTGACGACGTGGAGAACATCCTGGTTCGGCTCCTTCAGGCGGCGGACTTCGACGTGGAGCGTGCCCAGCGGGGCATTATCTACATTGACGAAATGGACAAAATCGCCCGGAAGAGCGAGAATACCTCCATCACCCGGGACGTATCCGGCGAGGGTGTGCAGCAGGCTCTGCTGAAAATCCTGGAGGGCACCGTTGCCAATGTCCCGCCCCAGGGCGGCAGAAAGCATCCCCAGCAGGAGACCATTCCCGTGGATACCACCAACATCCTGTTTATCTGCGGCGGCGCCTTTGACGGACTGGATAAGATCATTGAAAAGCGGACGGACAAAAGCGCCATCGGCTTTGACGCCCCGGTGAACAGCAAGAAGAAGCGGGATGTGGGCACCATTTTAAGCCAGGTGGAGCCTCATGACCTGCTGAAGTTCGGCATCATTCCCGAGCTGGTGGGCCGTATGCCGGCCATTACCACCTTGCAGAGCCTGACCCAGAACGACCTGGTTCGGATCCTGGTGGAGCCGAAAAACGCCCTGACCAAGCAGTATCAGGCCTTGCTGGAAATGGACGGGGTAGCCCTGGACATCACGGATGAAGCCCTGCTGCTCATTGCCCAGAAGGCACTGGATCGGCAGATTGGCGCCCGTGGCCTCCGGGCGATCCTGGAAAAGGTCATGACCAGCATCATGTTCCTGATCCCCTCGGATCTGTCCATCAAAAAGGTGATCGTCACCCCTGAGGCTGTGGAGGGCGGAAGCCCCACCATCCTTCGGGATCCTGCCCATCCCAGAGAGAAGACCCTGGGAAAATAACGGGATTCTGCATATGAATCAAATTAGGGGGTAGTGTGTCTACCCCCTTTTCCTTCAATTACCTTGGGAACCTCTGATACTAAAACCTAATAAAACCCTTTGGTTTTATTAGGTTGGCATTGCCTAA
>CAYMWT010000321.1:0-2533 GCA_964394055.1 uncultured Oscillospiraceae bacterium | reverse complement strand
TGTCATACAGGCACTGGGTGGTAACCACCACGCTGATGCCATCCTCCACCGCCCGATGGATGCCCCGCAGGCCCTTATGCAGCACGTTGACGCCGCCCAGGCCAAAGGCCTCGATGACAATGCCCTTATAGCCCATGGCTGCCAGCATATCAAATACCGCGGGATTCAGGCCCGGGGTCAGCTTCAGCAAAAACACGTTCCTGCTGATCTGGGGCAGAAGCCTGGCCTCTCCCTTCCGTTTCTGAAGCACCTGTCCGTCCACTACCAGGCCCCGGTTGCTCACCCGGGCGGCATAGCGGGCGTTCACACTTTCAAAGGCGGAAAAGCCCGAGGCCCGCACCTTCACAGCCCGGCAGCCCAGCATCACCTTCCGGTCAAAGGCCAGGAAGACGCCCGGATGGCCGGAGGATGCCATGGCAAAGGCCGTACGCAGATTGTCCGGCCCGTCGGAGAGCATATCCGCCAAAGGCAGCTGGGAGCCGGTGAACACCACGGGCAAGTCAATGTCCGGCAGCATGAAGGTCACGGCAGAGGCGGTATAGGCCATGGTATCGGTGCCGTGGGAGACCACAATGCCGTCATAGCCCTCCCGATCCTCAAAAATGTGGGTGGCAATCAGCTGCCATTCCTCGGGCCGTATGTTGGAGGAATCCAGGCAGATTACATCCCGAACGGTAATGTCATAGTAGGTACGCAGCTGGTTCAGTTCCCGCTCCATGACCTCGGAGCGCTGGGGTTCCAGCCCCTCTCCTCCGGGAAGGGACGCGATGGTACCTCCCGTAGTCAGCAGAAGAATCTTTTTCCTTTGCGCCATGGTGCTTCCTCCAACTTCTTTTCTCTGTCAGATGCTTTCTATTATAGCCCCAGTACCGGAAAATAGCAAGAAAAATCCCTGCTTCTCCGGATATTCAAAAAGCGGAAGCGGGTCACGCTTCCGTTTTTTGAATCTCATTGGGTCTGCGTGGGAGCCGTGGTCGTGGCAGATGCGCCCGTCTCAGAGGTAGCAATGGTCGTCTCCTCTGTGGTTTCCTCCGTAGCCTCCGTTGTGGGTGTGATTTCCTTTCCGTTCTGATCCTTTTCCTTCTTGATCAGACGATCCTTGATCCGGGTCAGGGAATAGTCCATGGACTCCTTGCAGGAGGTATTCACCCGATCCAGGAAGTTTCCGTTATAGGCCGTAATGGCCTCATTGATCCGCATGACCCGGCTGTAGCTGTAGTCGCCCTCACTGTCGGAGGTTTTCACGGTGTAGATGGGGATGTAGCTGTAATTCGTCACCTTGGTGATGCCGGTGGTGGTATCCTTGGTGATTTCCAGATCCAGGATGATGGAATAATTGGTGCCGCCCCGTTCCGCGTCTCCGAAGAAGTCTCCCAGAGAGTAGGCCACAAACGCCCCTGTATTCTGGTCATAGGTGATGGGCTGGACAGTATGAGGATGGGTGCCGATGATGGCGTCCACGCCCTGCTTCTGCATCAGGGAAATCATGGATTCCTGGGAATTGCTGATATCATCGTTATACTCGCTGCCCCAGTGGAGCAGGGCGATGGTGATGTCCGGTCGTTCCGACTCCACCGCTTTCAAAATGCTGGTAACCCGATCCCGGTCAATGTTCCGGTACTCCGTGGCATAGTCGGTGTACAGCAGGTTCACCAGCTGCTCATTGCCCGCGGGCATACCCCGGCCGCCCAGGCCCTTGGTAAAGGCCACAAAGGCCACACGAATCCCCCGCACCTCTGTAATGGTATAGCCCTTTCCGGCCCGCAGCTCGCTTTCATTGGCATAGGCCCCCAAAGGCTCCAGGCCGGCGTTCCGGATGGCCTGAAGGGTAGTGTTCAGACCGTTGAGGCCGTTGTTGACAGCGCAGGAGTTGGCCATTTGCAGCATATCCACACCGGCGTTGCGCAGGCTCCGCAGCAGCTCCGCAGGGGCGGAGGTGGTTTCAGAGCCGTAAGGCTCTCCGAAAATGTTGCCCTCAAAGTTCAGCACCGTCAGATCCGCCTCAGACAGATCCGCGGCCACATCCCGGAAGGCAGCGGTATAATCGTAGCCCACGGCTGTGACGCCGGAATTCACCACGCTGTCCGTCACGTTCAGATCTCCGGCGGCCCGGACATGGATGGTGGTAATGGGATCCTGGAAAATGGGAGAGGCCGACTCGGTGGCAACCACCTGGGGTTCCGTTTCCACAGGCTTTACCGGGGCTTCCCCAGCGTTTTTCCGCACCAGAGAGTATACGCCCCAGACGCACAGGCACAGCACTGCCACTGCCAGAATCAGCATTCGCCGCATCCGCTTTGCCTCGGCTTCCTTTTTCCGCCGTATGGCTTCCCGCCGTTCCTGGCGGCGTCTCAGATCCTCATCGTAAGACGGCATATTCTTCCCTCCCTGTCTGTCTTTTTCTTTGGTATCCCATAGTTTTCCCTATTATAACGCATTTCGCCCCATAACACAAGAGGGGGAAATGTTAAGGTTGCGTTAAGGAAGCTCTGATTAAATCGGCAAGAGCTGACAGCGAGAGATTTTGGTTCAG
>CAYMWT010000320.1:0-2550 GCA_964394055.1 uncultured Oscillospiraceae bacterium | reverse complement strand
AGCGTAGGTTTCCTGGCACAGCTCCTTCATTTCCGGGTCGGCCATCAGCTCCTGGGCCTCCTCCATGTCGCTTTCCGCCTGACAATAGCGGTGGTAAGCATCCACAATGGGTTCCAGGTCATTTTTTTCCCGGAGGAGCCTGGCCGCCTTTTGAGGGTCGGCGTAAAAATCCGGCTGCTCTGACCGGGCGCACAGCTCCTCGTATTTATCACAAATGGATTTAAGCTTATTCAGCATTCCAGATTCTCCGTTTTCCAGTCCTTCGACTTTTTTCCAGTTATAGTTTCCTGCTTCCCGGGTAAGTTATAAGCGAACGAACACATTGAGAACACAGCTTGCGGTGTCCGTTAAGAGCTCCGTTTGTTCCAGCCGTTCCGCTCCGGCTTTGCCCACCCGGAACACATGGGGCGTCATGGAAAACAGGTTTTTCACCTGCTGCCCTTCCACCGTAAAGGAAAAGCGAATGGGGATGGACTTCACCCGCCGGAAGCCGGGAAGCTCCGGCATACTGTCCTTTTCCTTCAACTCCAGATGATCGTAGATAATTCGCTTCAGGCCCAGCAGATGATCCTGGGCGGCCAGAACCTGGAAGAAATAGCCTCCCGGCTTCAGAACCCGCCGGAATTCCTCAGGCAGGGTCAGGGCAAAAAGGCTGGTCAGCAGATCGGCGCTTTCGTCTTCCACCGGAATGTGGGCGGCAGTGGCACAGAGCCATTGAGCGCCTTTGTACTTTCCGGCGGCGCAGCGGACGGCCTCCTTGGAGATATCCAGGCCGGTGAGATTCATATGCAGAGCCTGGCTCAGCCGGGCGGCATAGTAGCCCTCTCCGCAGCCCACGTCCAGCAGCTCTCCGGAAAGGGAAAGAGATTGTGCCTCTTCTATGAGGGTGCTCACGATAGGGGCATAGGATCCCCCTTCCAGGAATTCCCGGCGGCTGAGCACCTGTTCCCGGGTGTCGCCGGGATGCAGGGAGTGCTTCTGATCCACCGTCAGCAGATTCACATATCCCTGTCGGGCTACGTCAAAGCTGTGGCCCCGGGCACAGACGAAGCTTCCCGCCGCTTTATTCAATTGTTCTCCGCAAACGGGACAGCGTAAATTCATCTCACAACCCTCCACCCTACAGTATACCCCATTTCTCCCCATTCGTCAAACAGAAAGATGAACGCCGTATAAAAAAGGAAGTGTTGGCTATGCGCCGTTTTCTGGCTCTCCTGCTCTGTCTGCCCATGCTGGCCCTGCCTGTCCGTGGGGCGGAGGAAACCCAATATGTGGCCCTGACCTTTGACGACGGCCCCTCCGGGAGATTTACCCGACAGCTGCTGGACGGTCTGTATGACCGTGGGGTGAAGGCGACCTTTATGCTGTGCGGCTATCGGGTCAAGATTTATCCGGAAATCGCCCAGCGGATCATGGAAGAGGGCCATGAGATCGGCTACCACGGCTACTCCCACAAAAACATGAAGGAGCTGAGCCGCCGCACCGTTGCTTCTGAGATTATGGATACCGATGCCCTTTTACCGGAGGGCTGCCATCCCCGGTTTCTCCGGCCTCCCGGAGGAATCAGTTCCGACGCTGTGCGGCAGGTAGCCACTGCCCGGGGGCTTTCCATTCTGGGCTGGTCGGTGGATCCCAGAGACTGGGCTACCAGCGATGCAGCCGCCGTGAAGAACGCGGTGCTGAAAAATGTCTCCGATGGGGATATTGTGCTGCTCCATGATATGTCCTCCAGCTCTGTGGAGGCGGCTCTGGCCATTATAGACGCTTTGCATGAACGGAATTTTGAGATTGTTACCGTGTCCCAGCTGGCCCATCTGCGGGGAGAGACACTGCGGGTCGGGGAGACATACTACGCATTTCCGCCGAAAAAGAGCGGAGAGGAAAAATAAGAATTGCCGCCGGAGAGTTGCCGTTGGATCCTCCGGCGGTCTTACTCAGCTGTTGACTTACATAATATAGTCTGTTAAAATCAAGGTATCATTCTCAAAGCAGGTGAGAATATGGAAGAAAATAGCTTGGGCAGACGTATTAACAGGGTAAGAAAAGACCGGGGCCTTACAGCGGAAAAACTCTCAGAAAAGTGCAGCATCAACGCCACCTATCTGAGACAGATTGAAGGCGGAACAAAGGTTCCCAGCCTTCCTGTGTTTGTAAGCATCTGTAACGCACTGCGTATTTCTCCGGACTACTTGCTTCGGGAAACTCTGGTGGACAATGATGTCAGTGAGATTCAGGAATTGACTGAACTATGGAAAACCGCGTCTCCCAGCCAGCAGGAGATCGCGGTAGCTATGATCCGGGCGGTATTGACACGGAAAGAGCCCTGAAGAACGGAAGGGAAACCGACAAAAAGGGCTTGAAATTTCCGGCTCTGTCTGCTATAATAACCCCAGTCATCCACGCAGGGTTCGTATATCGGTAATACAACGGCTTCCCAAGCCGTGAAGGCGGGTTCGATTCCCGTACCCTGCTCCAAAAAATGAGATACCCCATCCGGGCAATGTCATTAAGTTAAGAAAAGCTGGACTTCACAGAAATGCGAGGTCCAGT
>CAYMWT010000319.1:0-2560 GCA_964394055.1 uncultured Oscillospiraceae bacterium | reverse complement strand
TGTGTATGAGATTTTTTTCTTATGACAGTAAGTTCAGCCAAATCATGCTGAAGCTTTGCTATGGATGCTATCTGAATCTGCTGTGGTTTGTATGCTCCCTTCCGGTATTCACAATTGGTGCATCTACCGCGGCACTATATGATGTGACGCTTCAAATAGCCCGTGAGGAAGATCCGCCGCTGACCTCCCGGTTTTTCAAAGCATTCCGGGAGAATTTCCGGCAGGCGACCATTTTGTGGCTGATTTTACTGGTGCTGGGCACCCTGCTGGGAGCGGATGGATACATTCTCTACCACCTTTACAAAGGCACCACCGGCATTGTGTCCGTGATTTGCACGCTGGGTTTGGCGCTGATTATTGCGGCGGCGATCGCTTATGTCATTGTGCTGATCTATGTTTTTCCGCTGGTTGCCAGTGTAAAAAACACCAACTGGGCAATGCTGAAAAACTCCCTGCTTATCGGCATCCACTATTTGTTCTGCACGATTCTGGTGTTTGCAATCCACTTCGCTATGTTTTTTGCTGTGGTTGCGGTTTTTACACCGCTGATTGTTTTCGGTGAGGGGCTGTGTGCCCTGCTCAGTTCCTATCTGTTAGGAAGAGTGATCCGTGCCTGCTCCTATGACCCGGCGGATGAGCATGGAGGAGACCAATGAAGCTGTCCCCGGAGGAGCGCCGCCAGCGGCGGGAAGGTTTCCGCCAGCTGACCCCAGCGAAAAAGCTGGAACACATCTGGCTGTACTACAAAGCGCCGATTCTTCTGACCATCCTTGCGTTGGGCATCCTGGTGTCCGGGGTGTATCGTGCAGCGACCAAAAAGGAACCGGTGATGTATCTCGCCTGTCTGAATGTTTCTGTGGGCGAGGATATGGAAGCCCGGTTGACGGAGGACTATCTGACCTGCCGTGGGCTGAATTCCAAGCGCACCGAGATGCGTCTCTACCGGGATCTGTACCTGTCCGATGATCCCGCCGCCTCCGATCACGAATACGCCTACGCATCCAGAATGAAGCTGCTGGCAACAATCAATTCCAAGCAATTGGATTTGGTTCTCATGAACCGGGAAGCCTACGATCTCTGCTCTGCCAGCGGCTATCTGCTGGATTTAACGAATTTGGTGGATTCCGCCTATCTGACTGCCAATCAGGTCATTCTGGAAGACAACGCTGTGGAGTATAATCTGAATGAGGCACAGGAATATATAGTAGTGACGCAAACCCAAAGCAATGCGGTGGAGTTGACCAAACTTTCTGCTTTTCAGGAAGCCGGTTTCTCTGACAGCGTGTATATCGGTATCATTGCCAATACTCCACGACTGCCTGCGTGCCAAGACTATCTTGACTACCTGATTTCTACCGACTGAAACAATACAGGGATGTCTCACCAAAGAGTGATGCAGCCCTGAAAATAAAGGAGAAATAACAACAGCCGGCTCTATGAAAGAGTCGGCTGTCGCCGTATCATGAAGGTGTGAGGCAAAAAACACGCAAAATGTGCCTCGACTCCAGAACGGAGCCGAGGCATTGAATATATGATTTATTCAGCAATCTGCGTTTCCTGCGCCAATCGGATGCCTACCTGCACACCATGCACAAATCCGTTCCGTTCATGATCCCGGCAGAGGGCACAGACAGGATTGATTATCCAGTCCATTTCCCGCATGGGCATTCCGTTCAGCAAGCGGTACAACTCACCGAAATCCGCTTTGACCTGGTCATCGTCTATGCGGTTCACATCGCCGTAAGCCTCATAGAGCAGCGACAGAACAGATTCGCTATCCCCCAGATTCAGCTTGCGGGATGCCACATAGGTTTCCAGTGCCCGGAAATATTCTTCCATGTTCATGCATAGATCAGCTCCTCTCGGACGATTTCCTCGGCTCTGGAGCATATGTTGTTCATTTTCTGTACCCATGCCATTGGATCGCTGGCTTTCAGAGCTTCTGTGATTCCCTCGGCAATCTTCAACTGGTCGCTTATCCGTTCCAGCCTGTCCTGCGCCTGTTGATTCAGGTCAGCGAGGTATGTCCACAGCTCACCGGACAGCAGCAGACAATTGTATTGAATTGGCTTGTGCTCTCTCAGATAGTCCCGGTGCATTCGCCCCCACTTGCCAATGGGGTGATTCTCCTCCGGCAGCGTCAGGTCTGGGATAAAATAATCACCCACACGGATATAGTTGATGTCCATGCTCAATCCTCCTTTACTTTGGTACTGCCATTGTATCGGAGAGTGAGAGGAAAGTCGATTGTACCACAGGTAGCTTCCTAAACTGATGAAAGAAAAACCGGGAATCCAGACCATTTGCAAGAGCGGATATTTATTCATTATATGCAAGCCCTACACATCGATGCCGAAAGGCGTACTTGAATCCGTACTTGAATTCATACTTGAATCAGAATATCAGGCATTGGAATTATTGGATTTTAGTCCAATAACTGCGTACAATATTTCCAATATTTCTTGTTTTCAAGGAAAAGCACAGATTTTCCATTGTGTATTATTCCACATGAGCCATGGCATTCAAGAGGTCAGCGGTTCGATCCCGCTTATCTCCACCA
>CAYMWT010000318.1:0-2561 GCA_964394055.1 uncultured Oscillospiraceae bacterium | reverse complement strand
CGTGGCGGCGTAGTAGGCCCAGCCCGCGGAGCCGGTCATGAAGGGATGCCGGGCCCGGCCGAAGGCGGTGTGATCCCGGCCCACCACAAACTGGCAGTAGGTGTAGGGTTCCGACTGGCGCACCTCAATTTTGTCGTTTTGCAGGGCGGGGCACAGGGCGTTGTAGAACTTCATGGCCCGGCTGCCCCGGCCCAGAATGGCCTCGGCGCACCATGCCCAGGGGTTGGGATGGCTGAAGATGGCCCCGTTCTCCTTTAAGCCGGGATATACCCGGGTGACAAAGCCGATGCTGTCATCGGGCACGGTAAAGCAGGGCGCGTTGAGCATGAGGCCGTACTCGGTGTACAGGTATTCGTCCACGCTGTCCATGGCAGATTCTCCATGGGCCTGGTCGGCCACACCGGACAGAACGGCCCAGGTGTTGCTTTCCATATGCACCTTGCCCTCGGTGTCCTTCTGGGTGCCGATTTTTCTGCCGTCGGCGGTAATGCCCCGGATGTACCATTTCCCATCCCAGAGGACGTTTTCACAGGCCTCCCGGACGGTTTTGCCCATGGCCTCATATCGGGCGGCATCCTCTGTCCGTCCCAGCTGCTTTGCCAGGGCCACAAAGTGGGAGATGGCCCAATAGTGGAGGAAGCTGACCATGGCGCTTTCGCCGCCGCCTAAATTCAGACAGTCGTTCCAGTCCGCACGCAAACCCTTGCAGATACCGGTGCGGCCCACCTGACGGGCGGAGAAGTCCAGAATTTTCTCCATGTGCTGGTAGACTGTGCCCTCGCCGCCGTCGGCATAGGTGACGATCTCGTCCGGGAAGGCAAAGTCGCCGGTTTCCCGGATGTACTGGACGATGCTTACCACCAGCCACAATGCGTCGTCGGCGCAGGCATCCTTCAGGCCGTGGACGATCTGACTCTTATCCGGAGTAGGTACCACGGTGGGAGACTTAAAGGACTGCTGAGGCTCGTCGGGAGCGAACCACCGTGGCTCAAACAGGTGAAGGCCGTAGCCCTCATTAGTCAGTGCCCGAAGCAGCTCAATGATCCGGCTGCGGCATTTTTCCGGGTTACTATGGGGAATCATCATGGCATCCTGGGCGGTGTCCCGATAGCCCAGGCCTACCCGGCCGCCTACCTCAATGAAGGAGGTGAACCGGGAGAACATGACGTTGATCTCGCTCTGGTACAGGTTCCAGATGTTCAGCTCCGTATCCATTCCGGCGTTGGGAGTGGATACCTGGAGGCAGCTCAGCTTTTCCTCCCAGAATGCGGCGGTGCGGGCAAAGTCCTCATCGGCCTTTTGGAAGGTATATTTCTGACGCATGGCCTTGCCGGCCTCCACGCCGCCTTCACCCAGCAGGAAGAGAAGACGGGCTTCCTCGCCAGGCTGAAGGGTCAGCTTCTTTTGGAGACATCCGCAGTGGTTGCCGCCCTTTTCGGCGCTGCCCTGACACAGGCCGGTTTCTACCACCAGAGGGTTGCGCTCCGTGCGGTAGGGGCCGATGAAGGTATCCCGGAGGGTATCGTAGCCATCGGGGGTGAAGCTGCCGGTGAAGAACTGGAAGCCGGTTTCCTCGTAGTAAAGGTCGTGTTCAATCACCCCGTCCTCACAGCGGCTGCCGGAGGCGTACAGGCTCATCTGGAAGTTCTGGTTGTCCATTTCCACATGGTGGAAGCTAAATTCCAGATAGGAGAAGACGGACAGGTTCCTTGCATTCCCGGAGTCGTTGCGCAGCCGGACGTCCCAGATCTCCACCGGATCGTCCATGGCCACGAACAGGGTCTGGTTCGCGTCAATGCCGCTGTAGTCGCAGTGGTACTTCACATAGCTCAGACCGTGGCGGCAGGAATAGTGGGCCATGGGCTTTCCCACCGGCTGCCAAGAGACGCTCCAATAGTCTCCGGTGTCGTCGTCCCGGAGATACACATAGTGGCCGGGGCCGTCCATGGGGACGCCGTTGGGACGGAAACGGGTGATCCGGTGATATTCGGGGCTTTTGTATACCAGATAGCCTCCGGCGGTGTGGTTAAAGACGCCGTACATGTCCTTCAGGCCGATGTAGTTGGTCCAGGACACAGGCACATCCACCCGGTCAATTACATATTCCCGGTGCTCGTTGTCAAAATATCCATATCGCATGAGAAAACCTCCTGTGGTTTTAGACATAATACTGAAAGCTATCATAAGTATACAAAAAGTTTGGGAATTTGGAAATGCCTAGAAATGTAGCTTCTTGTCTGTGGTTGCACTGTTTGGCAAGGGCTGGGAGGTACAAAAAATTGCCGCCCTGAGAGGATCTCAGAGCGGCAGAAGAAATTGGGATTATTCGGTTTTTTCGGCTTCCTCAGGCTGCTTCAGGGTGTCCTGAATGTATTCATGCATGGCCTGGGCAACCTTCTTGCTGAAGGCCACCGCCTCCACCACAGTCCTGGCGCCTACCACCACATCGCCGGAGGCAAAGATACCCGGACGGGTGGTCCGACCGCATTCATCGGCCACCAGCAGACCACGGCTGTTGGCGTCCAGACCGGTGGTGGTGCTGACAATGGCGTTCTGGGGGC
>CAYMWT010000317.1:0-2577 GCA_964394055.1 uncultured Oscillospiraceae bacterium | reverse complement strand
CATGACGGAGAAGAACAGAGCGGACATAACGGGCATGATCTGGGGGATCTGCAGGCTCAGAATGTCCTTGGGCAGAGCCTTCAACTCAGCGGCTTCCTTGGCGGTGTTCATCAGAGGAACCAGGGCGTAACCGGCGATGGCGGACATGGTAGCGGCCAGCACGGAGGAGCAGTAAGCCAGAATCAGGGCGACGCCCAGCAGCTTAGATGCATTGTTGCCCAGCTTGGTGATGGAGGGAGCGATGAAGCCGATGACGATCAGAGGTACGATGAAGTTGATCAGCTGGCTCATGACGTTCTTCACAGGAACCAGGAACTTCATAAGACCCTCGGGAGCGACCAGGCCCACGATGATGCCGATGATGATGCCCAGCAGAAGCTTTGCGGGCAGGCTGTTCAGGAATTTCTTCATAACAAAAATTCTCCTCTCTGTCAGCAGAAGCTGACAATCCAATTGCTTAGGCGGCCTGGCCCCGCTTCCCTTGGACAGACAGGAAGGGAACCCTTTGCGGCTGCCTCTTCAGAGTATGTTATTCACCAACCATGATTTTGATGATTTCCTCGTTGGTGTATTTCATACCCTCTTTGCCCAGACGACCGATGTTGTCGATGGTGTCCTCGGGGGTTGCGCCCACCAGACCATCACCGGGCTGGAAATCCTGGTTGCGGATGTGCATGTTGTAGCCAAGAATTCCGGCTTCAACCGCGGACGCGATCTTTCCCGCGCAGGATGCTTTCGCACCGTCACAGACGATGCCACCTGTAGTCGCGATCGCGTTGGCGACCGTGTGAGAAATACCATCAGCATCCGCACCCTGAAGATAAGCAATGCCCGCGCCTGCGCCCGCGCCCGCGCTGACCGCGCCGCAGAATGCAGACAACCGGCCGATGCTGGTCTTCTGGTGGATGGTGACCAGGTTCGCAACGGCTAAAGCCCGGTACAGCTTCTCCTGGGTGACGCCCAGTTCCTTGGCGTACTCAATGACAGGCAGGGAAGTGGTCATGCCCTGGTTTCCGGAGCCGGAGTTGATGATAACAGGCAGCTCACAGCCATTCATTCTGGCGTCGGAACCGGCGGCGGCCTTGGCCTTGGCTCTTATCATGACGCTGCTGTCACCGTAGGTGTCCAGCAGAACCTTGCCGATGTTGGAGCCGTAGTCGCCCCGCAGGCCTTCCTCGGAAATGGCGGTGTTGTACTGAATCTGACGATCCAGAACGGCCTTGATGTCTTCCACGTCCACGCTCTCCGCGAAGTCCAGAATGTCCGCGATGTTCAGGATGGAGCGGTCAGTCAGGCCGGACTCGTCTTCGCCCTCTACGGGCTTCTCCAGCAGAACCTTACCGTTCTTCTCAATGAGAACGATGTTGGTGTGGTAGTTGACGATACGAACCTTGGCGTACTCCTCGCCCTTGAACACAGTGACAATGATCTCGAAGGTGAGGCCGTTGTCCACATGCTCCACAGTCATAGGAACGTCCTTCAGGAACTGATGCATCGAGGCGATCTGCTCCTTGCTGACAGAGGCGATAACCTCCAGCTCACGGCTGGCGTCACCGGCGACGATGCCGGCAGCAGCGGCGGCGGGAATGCCCTTCATATGATCGGTGTTGGGAACGATGACGCTCTTGACGTTTTTGATAATGCTGCCGCTGGCGCCGATGACTACCCGGTCAGGCATCTGGCCGAGGGTCTCCCGGGCTTTGGCGGCGCAGTAGGCAAGGGCGATGGGCTCCGTGCAGCCCATGGCTGGCACAAGCTCCTCCTCCAGGATCTTGATGTAGGAAGTGTACTTGGGATTGTCTTTTGTCATAACGAATGAACCTCCTTTCTCACAAGATTGCATCCGGCGGCGAAAAGCCTCTGAATGCGCAAAAACAGGCTGGGATACCCGGGGAATCCACCCAAAATCTGGATGAAATCATTATTTTTCGAAGATAGAAAACCTTACGGTTTGTCGTTTTTCTCCAAAAAACCGGGTGAACCCTGCTCTTATATTAGCACTGTTGCTACAAAAAAGCAATAGGGAAAATCGAATTTACCACAAAATTCCACTTTCATGACTATTTATAAGGAAGGTGACAAAATGACCAAAAAAAGAGAAGCAAAATTGTAAGAACCCACCATTGTGTGTTGGAAGAAAATATGATATCATATGCGTATCCGGGTGGATTGTGTCTACTCCACAAACAATAGGCCCAAATCCACTAAAATTAAAGGAGGATAAACCCGTTAGACTCACGGTACGGCAGTGTGGAGACCTGTCGCAATGCCTTCGGGATTCTGCTTCCCGATGTGCGAGAGCGTGTGCGAAAGTTAGGCACGCTTAGAGTCAAGAAAACATGGCAACATTAACCCTGAAGAACATCAAGAAGATCTACCCCTTCAACGGCGACGACGCAAAGGCCAACAAGAAGAAAAAGAAGAAGAGCGACGAGCCCGAGAAGAAGAGCAACCTGCAGATCACTGACAAGGGTGTCGTGGCTGTTCAGGAGTTCAACCTGGAGATCGCCGACAAGGAATTCATCGTTCTGGTCGGTCCTTCCGGCTGCGGTAAGTCCACCACCCTGCGTATGATCG
>CAYMWT010000316.1:0-2585 GCA_964394055.1 uncultured Oscillospiraceae bacterium | reverse complement strand
CCACATCGTAAATGTCAATATCATAAGAATAGGAAGGAACATCAAGTTTGATTTCACCGTCCACAAATTTTACCGGTTCTTTCTTAACCCTCCGTTCCAGCCTGACCAATTCTCCCGTAAATTCTTTGATAGATACTTTCATTTTGTTTGCCTCCTGATTGCATATTTTTTGGTAGGATTCCTTTAAGGTTTGTTTCATTTTTGAAATCGTGTCATCTATAATAGGTATTGTCCAATCCATATAAACCAGTCCTTTCTATTTATTTATGGTAAGTTTTCCGTTACTCGCTATGAAGACCTGGTATTTATCTTCCGCATCTTCCATTAGCTTAGAAATCTCAGCCTTTTTATTTTCAATTTCTTCCATAAGATACTGATATGCGTAGTCTCTTGCAATTTTTATGGCCTGTTCCTTTGAAATATCTCTCTTTGTCGTAAAGCATACACTCATACCATAATTAAAAGGAAGAACCGACTTTTCGTCCTTGTGAACCGATAACTCAGAGGAAGCACTTAAAACCTTTAGTTCATTAGACAGTTTGATTTCATATCTAATATATAATTCCTGCGGATCAATTTTGATTTCGTCTGTTTCGTATTCCTCGACATTATAGCCATAAATAGCAGCATAGATTTCAGCCTGTTCTTTGTTCGTGAAAACGGCCTCAATATGATAATCGGAATATTCGCCATCGGTTACAACATAAACCGTCATTAAAAACCACTCCTTTTCTTGACCCGTTCAATTTTATCCTTAACTCTGGAATTAACCCGCTTTATTGTAGAAATGCTGAGGCTCATGAATTCTGCGCAATCTTCCAGGGTATATTCCCGGCTCCGGTAGTTGAATAGTTCCAGCTCTGCCCGTGTGAAATTGCATGAGGAGCGCAATTCGTCTAATTCGTGGTCTGTGTATTCCCAGATTCTCACGCTGCCCTCCTTTGCGTTTTCCCAATAGTAGATCGGTATTTCTCCTCCAGAATCCCAGGTATCATAATAGAAGCCGTCAACCACACAAACAACATGCCCGGTTATTGCAAGAATGAAAACTCCTTCCGGATTATCAACGCAGAAATCACGGACGGTATACGAATCCTTTCCGTGATCATCCACGATGTACCGCCGGAAACCGTTCTTTCTGAGGTATGAACCCCATACATGATCGGCGGACGGCATATCCGACATAACGTATCCACAAGCGCACAATCCTGCATACGTTTCCTCCCAGTCATTTCCTGTTGCCTTTGAGATTGCCCGGACTGTGCAATCCCCCACACGGTTCCCAGGGATCGGGTTTGGATTATATGGAACCCATCTTGTCATATTTTGAATTCATCCACTTCAACGAAATTGCACGCAATTTTTAGATTATGTGAAATACCTGATTCAAATTTGTATTCAAATACTTTTAGATTTAGCATTTTTTCAAATGCTCCAGATGCACCTTTTGACAGCACAATTCGGAGCTTATCTCCTTCAAAAGCGTATGCTTCAAACGATATGTCTAAATTTTGCACGTTAATTTCCACATTGAGACAGCCGCCATTTATAAAAGGAATTAACCTTTTTATTAGTTGCTTTATGGTCATTTCGTTATCCATTTCTGGTTCTCCTTACTGCCGCTGTTGCCGCTGCCGACTGTTTTCTGTCCCATTTGGCAATAGCGATTCTATCGGCACGGCGTTTTAGGTTGTTTTCCTCGCAAAACTGGTTGTATGCCTTATTCTGCTTTTGAAGAAGTGCGGCTTTTTTCTGGTAGGAATCATACACACTTGCCTTGACTTCCTCATTTTCGGCATTATCGTATGCAGCTTTCCAGTTCATGCACTGACGCTTTGTATCTCGTATTTTCCGCTCCATAGCCCGCTGCCGCTGTGACAGATCATATGCTTTCTTGTTTTCTTCGGAATCGTATTTCTCATATGGATTAAATACCCCGTCACCTGGGCCGAAAGTATGCCGGCAATTTGCGCCGTGGATTCCCTGTACATCTCCCATGCCGCAAACAGAGAACGGCGGGAATCTTGGATCTTTCCCCGATCTGGAATAGAATTTACCCTGCCACCAATAGTGATTAGTATAGTCATCATTACCAGTAACACGGGCGCCAATGTGAGCGCTTGTCAGAACAATGTCCCATTTCATTTCGTCCATTCTGGTCTCTGTGATAGCCCCGCAAGCCTGTGATATCCCGGTTCTAACCGCTCTTAGGGTAGCCGTTTCTATCGTGTCCGTTCTTCCGCTCGGATAAGTAATCTCTACACCGTTTGAAACAACGCTATCCAGAGCCTCACGCACGGCCTGAGAATATGAAATAGTGCCGGATGCTGTCAATCTATACGCCTTATCAACTGCATTTATAAAGTCCTGTTGGCTCTGAGATGCCATTGTACGGGTGAAGTTTCTCCACTCCCCCATAGTCGCTCTATAGTCACGCTCCATCAGGCGTATAAGATTTGGCGATTGGTAAAGCGGAAGCGGATGCAGTCCGGCGGCCTCGTAGATACGGTTGTCGTAAGCGATTGACCTAACTCCCGCTTCCTCCATTGCCGCCTTAATCTCCCGCTCCTGCTGCCGTGTGCGCT
>CAYMWT010000315.1:0-2603 GCA_964394055.1 uncultured Oscillospiraceae bacterium | reverse complement strand
CCTCGGAACCGGAATCCGATGCTCTATCCATTGAGCCACTGGCGCATTTGCTTTAGCCTAGCTATTATAGCAGTCTTTTCCCCATTTGTAAAGGGGTTTTTAAAAATTATTTCCTCACCCGTGGAAAACGGTTGCTTTCTCTCCCCTTTCCTGTTATAATCAGAAAAAAGAGAAGAAAAAGGAGCGTTCACTATGGAGGCACCTCAGAAATTCAGAAATGCCCTCAACGGCTTTCACCGGGACGACGTGGTTCACTATCTGGAATTCCTGAATTCCAAACACCAAACCCAGGTCAATCAGCTGAATATGGAGATCGATACCCTTCGGGCTCAGGTGGACGCTCTGGAAGAGGCTCAGCCTGTCGCCAACGATACCCAGCAGTGCGAGGCGCTGAAAGCTGCCCTGGACGAGAAGTCCGCCCTGGCAGAAGCGCTTCAGCAGCAGCTGGAAGAAGCTGCCCGGGAGCGGGAAAGCCTGAAGGCCGCTTTGGAAAAGGCCCAGGCCAGGCAGGCCCAGCTGGAAGCCGCCCTTCAGGAGGCTTCCAAAACTCAGGAGCCTCTGGACACCTATCGCCATGCCGAGACCCTGGAGCGGGAATCCCGCACCCGGGCAGAGCTGGTGTATTACCAGGCCAACGGCGTACTGACCCAGGCCACCGAAAAGGTGGACAGCGCAGCGGAGGAGATCACCGCCCTGGCGGATCAGGCCACCCAGGCCCTGACCCGGCTGCAAATGGCCGTCAGCGGCAGCAAGCACACCCTTCAGGACGCCGCCGCTATGATGAAGTCCATCCGTCCCAACGCTTAATTTATGGGCTGTCTCCCATGGGAGACAGCCTTTTTCCCCGAAAGGAGTTCTTTATGCTGATTTTCAAGCCGGAATATTATGACCGTTTCCGCTGCATTGCCGGGGAGTGTCCCGATTCCTGCTGCAAGGAATGGGATGTCCAGGTGGATGCCAAGACCGCGGCTTATTACAGGAGCCTCCCTGGAGAGCTGGGCGACCGGGTGCGCGGGGCGCTCAAGGACGAGGACGGGGAAACGGTGATCGCCATGGTGGACGGTCACTGTCCCATGTGGCAGGCGGACGGCCTGTGCGGCATCCAGACGGCCTTGGGGGAAAAAGCCCTGTGCCAGGTGTGCCGGGACTATCCCCGGCTGACCCACGATTACGGGGGCTTCCGGGAGCTTGGGCTGGAGCTGAGCTGTCCCGAGGCCGCCCGGATGATTCTCTCTTCTCCGGCAGCGCCTCTGGTTGCCCAGGAGCTGCCCGGTGCGGATGTGGGAGATTACGACCCGGAGGCTATGGACATTCTGAAGGCCACCCGGGAAAATATGGACGCCATCCTCTCCGACGAAACCAGGCCGGTGCCGGAATCTCTGGCCCTGGCCCTGCTCTATGGCTGTCAGGCGCAAAGCCAGCTGGACGGCGGCGAGGCCTTCCCCTTTGACCCGGAGGCCGCCCTGGACGAGGCCCGGGAGCTGAGAAGGGACGGCGACCTGGATGGGATCTTCCGGTTCTTCCAGAACCTGGAAATTCTCACTCCAAAGTGGCGCACCCTTTTGGCCCAGCCGGTTGCCGGGAATTGGGAACCGGGGCATCTGGCTTTGGCCCGGTATTTTGTCCATCGGTACTATTTTCAGGCGGTGTCAGATTACGACCTGTACAGCCGGGTCAAGCTTATGATCATTTCTATTTTGCTGATAAAGCACCTGCCCGGGCCTCTGGTGCATACTGCCCAGCTGTTTTCCAAGGAGATCGAAAACGACGCGGACAACGTGGACGCCATTCTGGACGGGGCCTACACCCTGGATGCCTTTCGGGACGACAGGCTTCTGGGACTGCTTCGATAAATTTTCCCCCTTTACAAACCTGAGGCCGCCTCTTTCCGGGCGGCCTCAGTGCTTTTATTCAGACAGATACAGATTCAGGGAGCGAATGGCGGCCTTTGCCGCTTCCTCCGGCGTGATATTGCCGTTCAGGCAGTTCTTTGCCTGCTCGATCACCGCGTTGCGGATGGTCTGATCCGTCAGGGCCGGGGTGGTCAGCGCCTCCGCCCAGCCGCGCAAACGCTGGCGGCGTTGAGCGTCGGGATAGAGGCCGTCGTATTCCTCGTAGGTTCCGTCGTCATTGCTGAAGCTGCCGCTGGAATAGGATTCCTTGTCCTCGGCGATCTGCTTATCAAGGGCCGCCATATTCACCGGGAAGCCGGTGGCATATTCCTGGGTCTGCACCTGCTCTCCCAGCATGAAGACCAGGAAGTCTTCCGCCGCTGCCTTGTTCTCCGTGGTACCCAGAATGCCCACGACCCGCTTGGGCAGGAAGGTATTGGAGGACTGGACGTTCAGAGGAAGCACCTCATAGCCGGTGAGCTTCTGATCCCCCATCAGGGCGGATTCCCACCAGTCCATGCCGCACAGCATACCCACGTTGCAGCCGGTGCCCCGGCATACCATGTAGGCAGCGCCCAGATAGGTCATATAGCCGGGAGCGTAATCCCACTCGCTGAACCGGGCGATCTCATCGCCCAGGGACGCCCGGTAGTCCCCGTCCAGGTCGTAGAGGGTCTTCATGCCGGTATAGTATTCCGTCAGCTTCCCCTC
>CAYMWT010000314.1:0-2610 GCA_964394055.1 uncultured Oscillospiraceae bacterium | reverse complement strand
TTGTCAAGCGTACCGGTCGTGTGGTTTCCGTCCCCGTAGGCGAAAAGCTCATTGGACGTGTTGTCAATGCCCTGGGTGAGCCCATCGACGGCAAGGGTGCCATTGAAGCCGAAGGCTATCGGGCCATTGAAATGCCCGCTCCCGGCATCATCGAGCGTCAGCATGTCTCCCGTCCTTTGCAGACCGGTATCAAGGCCATCGACTCCATGATCCCCATCGGCAGAGGCCAGCGTGAGCTGATCATCGGTGACCGGCAGACCGGTAAAACCACCATCGCAACAGATACCATTCTGAACCAGAAGGGCAAGAACGTAATCTGTATTTACGTTGCCATCGGTCAGAAGCGTTCCACCGTGGCTCAGGTGGTGGACGGCCTGACTGCCGGCGGCGCCATGGACTACACCATTGTGGTCTCCGCCACCGCCTCTGAGCTTGCCCCTATGCAGTATATCGCTCCCTACGCAGGCTGCACCATGGGCGAACACTTTATGCATCAAGGGAAGGATGTGCTGGTCATTTACGATGACCTGAGTAAGCACGCCGTGGCATACCGTGCCATCTCCTTGCTGATTCGCCGTCCCCCAGGACGAGAAGCCTTCCCCGGCGATGTCTTCTACCTCCACTCCCGTCTGCTGGAGCGGGCGGCACAGCTCTCTCCGGAACTGGGCGGCGGCTCTCTGACCGCCCTTCCCATCATCGAAACCCAGGCAGGCGACGTTTCCGCCTACATTCCCACCAACGTCATCTCCATCACCGATGGTCAGATCTTCCTGGAAACCGAGCTGTTCAACGCCGGCATCATGCCCGCCGTGAATCCCGGTATCTCCGTGTCCCGTGTGGGCGGCGACGCCCAGATCAAGGCCATGAAGAAGGTGGCCGGCTCTCTGAAGCTATTGTACTCTCAGTACCGGGAGCTGCAAAGCTTCGCCCAGTTCGGCTCCGATCTGGACGCGGATACCAAGTCCAGACTTGCTCTGGGCGAACGGATCGTGGCTGTGCTGAAGCAGAAGAACAACGCTCCCAAGGAGGTTGCCCATCAGGTCTGCATCATCTACGCCGTTACCCACGGCTACCTGGCTGATGTGCCTGTGGACAAGATCCCCGAGTTTGAGAAGCGCCTGGAAGAGCATATGGACAACTACCATATGGACGTGCTGGAAGCCATCCGCTCCACCGGGAAGCTGGAAGCCGACACCGAAAATGCTTTGAAGGAAGCCCTTTCCGAGCTTCTGAACCAGTTTAACGCGTAAGGGAGGGCTGTACCCATGGCTGGTGTTTCCTCCAAGGAAATCAAAAACCGCATCCGAAGCATGGAGTCAACCAAGCAGATTACCAAGGCCATGGAAATGGTGGCCGCCTCCAAGCTTCGCCGTGCCCAGGCACGGATCGAAAACTCCCGCCCTTATTTTGAGATTCTCCGCACCACCATTGAAAAGATCGCCTCTGACAACCGGGACTTCTCCTCTCCCTACATGGGGGGCCGTCCTGTGGAGCGGAAGCTCTATATTGTCATTGCCGGCGACCGGGGTCTGGCTGGCGGCTATAACAGCAACATTCTGAAAATGGTGTATGGTATTCTGTCCGAACAGGATATGGTGCTGCCCATCGGCAAAAAAGCAGTGGATTTCTTCAAATCCAAACAGACTGCCATTTTAACCGAAAGCTATGCGGAGGCTGCCGACGTGGAAATCGGCGACTGCTTCTCCATCGCCAAGCAGACCTGCCAGGGCTTTCTGAAGGGAGACTATGACGAGATCCTCATTGCCTATACCGATTTCGTCTCCATGCTCTCCCAGGTGCCCGACACCATGGAGCTGCTTCCCCTGAAGAACCTCCATACTGCCGAGGCTCCCCAGGTGGAATCCGCCCGACACTGCGACACCATCTATGAAGGGGACAGCGAAGAGGTCTTCGCCGCCATCGTTCCCGAATATCTGGGTGGCGTCCTCTACGGTGCTCTGTGTGAAAGCCTTGCCTCCGAGCAGGCAGCCCGCCGGTCTGCCATGGACTCTGCCACCCAGAACGCCGAGGATATGATCGCCGACCTGAGCCTGAAGTTCAACCGGGCACGTCAGGCCGCCATCACCCAGGAGATTACGGAAATCGTGGCAGGCTCCTGATCCCCTTCCCTTTCTTAGCGAAACACAACTTTATAAAGGAGTTGATTTCTTCCTATGCCCAATACTAAAGGAACCGTGATCCAGGTCATGGGCCCTGTTCTGGATATCCGCTTTGCCGACGGTCAGCTTCCCTCTCTGCTCAACGCCATCGAGATTCCCAACGGCGAGAAGACCATCGTTGCCGAGGTTGCCCAGCACATCGGCGATAACGTGGTGCGCTGCGTGGCCATGTCCTCCACCGACGGCTTGCAGCGTGGCACCGAGGCCACCGATACCGGCGCTCCCATCTCCGTGCCCGTAGGCGACGCCTGCCTTGGTCGTGTGTTCAATCTGCTGGGTCAGCCCATTGACAATAAGCCCGCTGTCCAGGGCGAAGACCGGTGGCCCATCCATCGTCCCGCCCCTCCCTATGAGGAGCAGCAGCCCGCTACCGAGATTCTGGAAACCGGCATCAAGGTCATTGACCTGATCTGCCCCTATGCCAAAGGCG
>CAYMWT010000313.1:0-2619 GCA_964394055.1 uncultured Oscillospiraceae bacterium | reverse complement strand
AAAGAAAGCTCGGCCCCATTTATGACAACCTGGTAAACCTGTGCAGCCACTTCCATGCGGTGCTGGACTATCCCGACGAGGATATTGAGGATTTCGGCCTCCAGAACTACCGGGAGGATCTCCGCCGGGACGCAAAACAGCTCTATGCCCTGCTGCAAACCTACGGCCAGGGCCGGATTCTCCGGCAGGGCGTGGCCGCTGCCATTGTGGGGAAACCCAATGTGGGCAAGTCCAGCTTACTCAATGCCCTGGCAGGGTTTGACCGCTGCATCGTCACCGATGTCCCCGGCACCACCCGGGATACGGTGGAGGAAAGCGTCATGCTGGGCAGCACCCGGCTGCGTCTCATCGACACCGCCGGCATCCGGGAAACGGGAGATACGGTGGAGGCCATCGGCGTACAGCGCTCCCGGGAGGCCATGGAGAACGCCGACCTGACATTATTCGTCTGCGACGGCTCCCAGCCTCTTACAGAAGAGGATCAGGCCATTATCGACCTATGCCTGGACAAGGAAAACGCCATTGCCCTGATCAACAAATCCGACCTGGGCAGCGAAATCGACCCCAGCGATCTGCCCTTTATGGCGGTCATCCGGATCTGTGCCAAAACCGGCGAAGGCCTTGACCAGCTGGCGGACATGGTGGACACCATGTTTGAGGGGCAAAGCCCCTGCGACGGTTCCATTCTCACCAACGCCCGGCAGTTTGATGCCATCCGCCGGGCCTATGAAGCCCTGCTCCGTTCTCTCCAGGGGCTGATGCTGGGCCTGACCCCAGATGCGGTGCTGACGGATGTGGAGGAAGCCATGGAGGCCATGGGCGAGGTCACGGGTGCCACCGTCCGGGAGGACATCACCGCCCGGATCTTTGAACGCTTCTGCGTAGGAAAGTAAACGAACATAAGAGGGGAAAACCATGATCTATTTAGACAACTCCGCCACCACCAAGCCCTGCCCCGAGGCAGTGGCCGCCATCCATAAGGCCCTCACCGAGGGCTGGGCCAACCCCAGCGCCCTCTACGGCTTCGGCATCGACGCCGCCCACGATCTCCGCGCTGCCCGCCACCAGGTAGCCGCCGCCATGGGGGCCGAGCCTGACCGTGTTTTCTTCACCTCCGGCGGTACAGAGGCGGACAACTGGGCCATCTTCGGCACCGCCAAGCGCCTGGGCAAACGAGGCAAGCACATTATCACCACCGCCATCGAGCATCATGCCATTTTAAACTGCATGAAGGAGCTGGAGGAGAAGGGCTTTGAGGTCACCTATCTTCAGCCCGACAGCCTGGGCAATATCACCCTGGACAGCCTGAAGGCCGCCCTTCGGAAGGATACCATTCTGGTCTCCGTAATGATGGTCAATAACGAGGTCGGTTCCGTCATGCCCATTGCCCAGATGGCAAGGCTCACCCACCGGGTCTGCCCCGACGCCCTGTTCCACACCGATGCCGTCCAGGGCTTTCTGAAGGTTCCCTTTGCCGCCAGGACATTGGGAGCGGATCTGATCTCCGTCTCCTCCCATAAGGTTCACGGCCCCAAGGGCGTGGGTGCTCTGTACATCTCTCCTCGCCTCAAGTCCTTCCCGCCTCTCATCTACGGCGGCGGTCAGGAGGGCGGCTTCCGCAGCGGCACTGAGGGAACCCCTGCCATTTTTGGCTTTGCCGCTGCCTGTGCTGTTTTTTCCTCCTCCATGAAGGAGGATATTGCCCGGGAAAAGGCTTTGATCGCCGCCACCGCCGAGACTCTCTCCGCTTTGGAGGGCGTCACCGTAAACGGCGCCCATGAAGCCCCCCATGTGCTTTCCGTGGCCATCCCCGGGGTGCCCGTCCAGAATACCATCAACATTTTACAGGATCACGGCATCTGCGTCAGCGCCGGTTCCGCATGCGCCAAGGGCCACCGCAGCCATGTTCTCACCGCCATGAAGGTCGCCCCGGAAATCATCGACAGCACCTTCCGGGTTTCCATTTGTCCCCAGACCTCTCAGGAGGAGCTGGACACCCTGGTAGACGTGATCCGTGAGGAGATTCTTCCCCGGGCGAGATGAAATTCTGCACAATTTCGAATTCATATAGAAAACGCTGATTGTGAAAATCAGCGTTTTTCTTATGTTTTTGCAATTTGCTTCAAAAAAAGTTGCAAACCCGCTTGCAATCTTCCCTTGCGTCTGATACAATGTGGGCTGTAAAATTCTTTCTAGGAAGGACGATTGTTTATGAGTTATGTAGACGAAACTTTGGAAAGAGTCAAAAAGCAGAATCCCGACCAGCCGGAATTTAATCAGGCGGTTTATGAGGTGCTGGAATCCCTCCGGCCCGTCATTGAAAAGAATGAAGAAACCTATCGGAAGAACGCCCTGCTGGAGCGGCTGACCACCCCCGAGCGTGTGATCCTCTTCCGTGTTCCCTGGGTGGACGACAAGGGTCAGGTACAGGTGAACAACGCCTACCGTGTCCAGTTCAACTCCGCCATCGGCCCCTACAAGGGCGGCCTCCGGTTCCATCCTTCCGTGAACCTGTCCATAATGAAGTTCCTGGGTTTTGAACAGACCTTCAAGAACAGCCTCACCGGCCTGCCCATCGGCGGCGGCAAGGGCGGCTCCGACTTCGACCCCAAGGGCAAG
>CAYMWT010000312.1:0-2635 GCA_964394055.1 uncultured Oscillospiraceae bacterium | reverse complement strand
CATGGCAGGAAGCATTCTGGGCCTGGGTAGCCCGGACAGGGGCAAACCGCAGCGCGTTTTCCGTCAGGGCATGGAAGTGGCGGCAGTCCGTACCGCCCATGATCATATAGGGAGCGCAGCCTGCATCCGGGAAGTGCTTTGCCACCAGATTTTCCACATAGGCGTACTCCCGGGAATGGATGTTGGACACAGGGGAAGCATCCCGTTGCAGCAGCACCTCGAACTCCAGATCATACTTTTTGCCGTATTTTTTCAGAACCTCCAGGGTCTCGGCACAGCTTTGGTGCACGGAGGTGCGAAGATTTGCAATCAGGTAGGGCTCCTTGGGGATCACATTGGCGGCACCGGAGCCTTCCATCTGGGTAAAACAGCAGGTGGTGGCCATCAGCGCCTCGCCGAAGGGAGAGATTACCGGCATCAGCGCCATCAGCAAGGGCTTAAACAACCAGAGGTTTCCCATGATCATCCGCAGGGCAAAGGGCAGCGACGGCGCCATCTTCCGGAACATGACCTGTACCTCCGGCAGCAGAGCCTTCCGGAAGGGACGCTTTTTTTCGATCTCTGTGGCGAAGGCATAGAGCCGGGCAGCGGGGGTGTTCCGGGGCGGCGTGGAGCTGTGACCACCCTTGCCCCGGGCGGTGATCTTTACATCCATGTAGCCCTTTTCCGTGATGCCGATGACAGCGAAGGGTCGATCCATGCCGGGGATCGCCTCCTCAATCACGGCGCCGCCCTCATCCATCACAAATGCCAGCCGGATGCCTTTGTTTTTCAGATACTCCATAGCATTGGCAGCGCCTTTGCCGCCGGTTTCCTCATTGATGGCGTATTCCAGGTACACATCGCAAGGGGGTGTGAAGCCCTCTGTCAGCAGCTCCTCTACGGCCTGCAGCTCCATGTACATGGTGCTCTTGCAGTCCATAGCGCCTCGACCATAGAGGCAGCCGTCTACCACAGCGCCGCTGTAAGCGCCTACGCGCCAGCCTTCGTCTGTGGCGGGCACCACATCCTGGTGTCCCATGAGCAAAATGGGCTTTTTCTCAGGATCCAGGCCCGGCCAACGGTACAGCAGGGTCCCCTGCAGCTCTGTTTTTTCCAGTTTTTCGTGAAGCAGGGGGAACAGCCGCTCCAGCTCCTTGTGGAATTTATAGAATTGGGTCAGATCCTCATTCTCATGCTTGGAAACGGTGGGGACGCGAACCATGTCTCCCAGCTTTTGGGCTGCGGTGTCCAGCTCCTGCTGGGTCAGATCCAGCGTATAGGCAGCGGGAGGCGCCGCCTTGATGCGCAGAGTTTTGATGATGATTACCGCCAGAACCAGGGCGGCAAGTCCTAAAATTACATATCCCATGGTTTACTCCTGTCTCGCACGCATATCGGCCATTTCTTTCTCGATGGGATGGAACCACACGACCACCAGCATGACAACTGCTACCAGCATGGGCACCCAGCCCAGCAGGGCACAGATGGTGTTGACGGCGGCCTGGGGCTGACTGGGAGCCTTCTCCACGAAACCGGCAGCGGCCAGCGCGCTGGTCATCACCAGACTGGTGCCGGCCTTGCTCAGCTTGGCGCCCAGGTTATCCACCGTGGATACCAGACTGTCGATACGGCGGCCGTTTTGGAACTCCACCAGGTCGGCAATGTTATTACGGTTGGTGTTGAAGCACACGAAAGCCAGGCTCATGGCAAAAGCGGTGAAGATGCCATTGACATAGATCGCACCCGTGGAATAGGGATTCAGTACGAACCAGATCTTACCCGCCACATAGGCAATGGCAGAGAATACCATGGTGCCCCGGCGGCCAAGCCTGGCATCGATGGGGCCTGCCAGCACGGTGGAGATCACGGACACAACCAGGAATACCGCCAGAATCGGAGTGGCCGCGGCAGAGGAGCCCAGTACATAGGTGGCATAATAATTGATGGTGCTCATGATCAGCAGGTTCAAAATGCCATAGCATACCACATACAGCATGTTTACGACCCAGGACTTGCATTTGAGCAGCATCTTGACCGCGGCGAGGAAGGAAATCTTGGTATCGTCCTCGTTTGCCTGCTTTACCCGTTCCCTGGTGGTGAAATAGTGGGCAAAGCTGCCCAGCACACAAACAGCGCCCATTACGATGGCGGCGCAGAAAACGGCGTGCTTGCCGGCGTCATCGGCGGTCACATTCCCTCTGGCATCCAGGCCGCCAAAGAGGCCCAGCAGAGGGTACAGAGCCAGGGATCCAATGGCGGAGCCCACGCAGCCGCCCAGGTTCCGGGCGATGTTGATGCTCCGGCGATCCGCATCCCGGTTGGTGGCCAGAGAACCCATGGAGTTATAGGGAATGGCGGCAAAGGTGTTCAGCAGTTCAAACAGGAAGTAGATGCACAGGGCGATCACCAGCTTCAGCCAGTAGGTCACCTCAAAGCAGGTGAACATCAGCACCACCGTGATCCCCCAGGGAATGGCGCACCACAGGGCGAAGGGACGGCATTTCTCACCGTTTTTGAATCGATGGGTCTCTGCCCAGTAGCCCACCATGGGGTCATTGATGGCATCCCAGAGAATACCCAGCGCGGTGATGATGCCTGCGTGTTCCATGCGGATGCCCATGACATTGGTCAGGAAGAACAGATAGAACAGGTC
>CAYMWT010000311.1:0-2636 GCA_964394055.1 uncultured Oscillospiraceae bacterium | reverse complement strand
CCCAGAGCCCATAGCCATCGTGTGTAACGAAACTGCCAAGCTGGACGGCCTGCCCATGAATCGTGCCCTCCGGGACGAAAAAGGGGCAGCCTATGACATCATTGCTGGAACGTTCTTGGTGGTTGGCTTGACCGAAGAAGACTTTGGTTCCCTGCAGTCGGAGCTGATTCAGCAGTTTACCCAGCACTTCCGAGCACCAGAATTATTTATAAGAATCAACGGCAACATCGTGGTCATACCTATGGAGGAATAGAAAATGATTTTAGAAGCTTTGTACAATGGCCGGTTTTATCCGGCTGAGATGATTGCCCCCAAAGATCCCAAACATAAGGAGCTTTATCATCAGGTATCTCAGATTACCAAGGAGCTTTCCGAGAAACTTAGCAAGGAAGATATGGATTCCGTAAAGGCACTGCGTGAATTGCTGTTCCAGGCACAGGACATAGAACTGGAAAGCCAGTTTGCTTTCGGCTTCGCCGCTGGGATTCTATTGCATCAAGAGGCGGTGGAGCAGGTACGGAAGTATTAACATTGGGTGGCGGAGTCCATAATCATATTGCGGCTCCCGCCACAATATGATTCTCCGCAAATGTGGTCTTTTTAGAAATTGGCCTGGAGCTTAAACAAAAGATTTTTTGCACTTCAAATTTTGAGCCGTGCTTCCGCACGGCCATTAAGCAGTACTGATAAGTTGGGAGGACGCAAAAGCGTCCTCCTGAAATCTGATGATGAAGGTTGTTCTGTGTTCCACGTTCTTCTACATAAATAACCTCCTATAGAGCTAAATAAAAGTAGTTATAGAGGTGGAACGGGGAACGAGGAACACATATCTCTATCCGTTACATGAGATCCTTTGCATGAAGGCAAATGCATCATGCTGCTCTACTCCTGTAATAGCACTCGATGATCGGGCATTGGAGTGTTGGGGAAGGATTTTTGAGACAAAAAAACTAATGTCAAGACTGTATGAAAAAAAGCCAAAGCAAAGCTAATCTGCTGGTGAGTATGCACATATTCGTCCACTCTGCCATGGTGCGACATAGACAGGGACTTAGTCGTAATCATGTAGAAAATGTATGACTTTATGCGCTAAGGAAGATCCGTGTATTCAATGCGGCGCACTTCATCACCATACTTATTCGGGTCAAATTCAGTGCCTTTCGGTGTGATGGGCTTGCCACCCCAATAATACCAGGTTAAGGATTTAGGATGTATAGGATCGGCCGCCAAAATATCCCTTATAAGATTAGCGACGAGTTCTCCGCCAAGCGCAAGCTGTGCCAGAACTTTCAAGCGGTCAGGTCTATTATATATGAGATCCTTCATGGCAATCGTGGCTTCCAAGTAAATTCGACCCAAATCTAAGTCATCATTTTCATACGCTGCTATATAGGCTGGAGCCCTGTGAGTTCCCCATTCGTTTTTTTCAGCACTTGGATCTTGGAGAGGATCTCGATTAAAAGCCTCACGGAGGGCTTTCAAGTCATTTTGGCCCTTAAGTATCCTAATAAACTTTTCATAAGCATTCTTGCTCATTTTTGCAATTGTCAAGATATTATCCAACTGGCTGAGTTTTTCTTGATCATTCTCGACAAACAGAGAAGCAACAATAACATTGGTGTATTTTGTATTAGAATCCTCCAACGTACTCATTGGGCAAGCAACATGTGGAGTTTTTAATCCCAGCAACTCATATGGGGATATACGGAAATATAAAGAATAAGCCGCTAGATAGAACCAATCAACGACTATGGGCTCCTTCCCATTTGTTTTCTCTATTACCTTGTTCTCTTGTTCTTGAATTGTGCTGCGATCCACGTCAAAAAAATTGGCGACTTCAATCTGAGATAATTTTCTTTTCTTTCGCACTTCCCTACATCGATCCCCCCAATCATTAACTCCCTTATTTTGGCCCGCTTCTACGATGTCCTGAACATCAGCAAGAACCTGCTTGGAGAAACTCCGAAAGAGGTTACTGGAAGGGTCAAAGTTTTTGGGTGAATCAGCGTCCTTGAAAGGATTCGCAACTTGGGCCGATAGTATTGGATCAAAATCTTCGGTACGGTCACATAATATGGATATCTTCTCTATACGTCGGTTTTTTTCTTCCTCGGTCAATCGCATAGTTTACCTCCTGAAATACTATAGTATTTTTCACATACTTTCAAAAAATGATTTGCCAATTTGACGCTAAAAGTTGACTTTTTCATGGTGCGACTTAGTGAGTTAGCGACGCTAATTGCCGTATTGACATACGTTTTTCGCTGTGCTAGATTGTAGCCAAACCACTTGCCGGCATGGTGGAAATAAAATGAAAAGGATGTTCTTTTATGACACCACAAGAAATAAAACGCCAAATTATTGAAGTAACTGGCGAGGAAGCCAAATTGGTTCAGGCAGCGGAACTTGTTGACCTGAATGCAGAAAGACGCACCCTGGCAGAAACTCCTGCAGGAAAGCTTGCACCGATTACATTTCTCGAAACAGAGCAGGAGAGAGCGATTATGTCGCAGTATATGAAGCTCTGCTCTCAGTACCAGATGGCATACGGTCTGCCATGTCCCCCAATACTGATAGCAAAACCTGACTATGTTCCGATTCAAAAAGAGCCCACGCTGACTTATCAGAAATACACA
>CAYMWT010000310.1:0-2645 GCA_964394055.1 uncultured Oscillospiraceae bacterium | reverse complement strand
ACCAAGATCCGTGTCAACGGCTTCAAGGGCGAGTGGGCTGGCGAAGTGGAGATCATGGACGGCACCTTCGAGTTCGTGGAGGGCGGCGACACCTTCGTTGCTGAGCCTGCGGATGTCACCGAGCTGCTGGGCACCGACGAGCTGATTGACCATCAGAACGAGGTTGTGTCCTTCAAGGGTCTGACCGTGGAGAAGATCGCCTACAAGAACGACGAGCCCGGCGACGACATCTATGTCACCGTTGGCTATAATGGCGCAAGCTATGAGTTCTGCGTGGAGATGTACCTGACCGGCCCCGACAGCGATGTATACAAGGCTGTTGGCGAGCTGAACGAGGGCGACGTCATCGACGTGGAGGGCTTCCTGTACTGGTATGAGGGCGTGAACACCCACATTACCTCCGTCACCGTTGCTGAGTAACTTCCAAGTGCATAAAAAATCGGCACAGCCAAAATTGGCTGTGCCATTTTTTGTGGGAAGAATTAGGGAAGCTCTGATTAAATCGGCAAGAGCTGACAGCAGACGATTTATTCAGAGGTTTCTTAGGCCTTAGCCCTGTGGAAAATGCCCTCAGGGATCTGGGACAGGATCACCGCGGCGAATACCAGCACACAGCCGGTGATTTCCCAGGGGGTCATGGTCTCGTGGAGGATCATCCAGCCGCCCAGCACCGCAAAGACGGATTCCATGCTCATAATGAGAGAGGCGGTGGTAGGCTCCACCTTTTGCTGGCCCAGGATCTGCAGGGTGTAGGCAACGCCCATGGAGAGGATGCCGGCGAACAGCAGAGGAAACCAGCAGACCAGAATATCCGAAGCATTGACGGTTTCCGTGAAAACCATGAAGGGAATGGAGAGCAGGGCCACCACCAGAGCCTGGATGCAGTTGAGCCGGAGGCCGTCAAAGTCTCCCGCCATCCGGTCGATGCAGGTGATCTGCACCGCAAAGGCCAGAGCGCCGCCCATCAGGTACACATCTCCCTTGTTGATCCCGGTGGCCCCCATGCAGCACAGCAGGTACAGCCCAATCACTGCCAGGATCACGCTGTAGACGGCGGACCTGGGAGGCCTCCGATGGAGGAACAGGCCGAGGATCGGCACCAGGACGATGTACATGGCGGTGATAAAGCCCGCCTTGCCAGCGTCGGTGTACACAAGACCGATCTGCTGCAGGCTGGCCGCCACAAACAGCGCGCAGCCGCAGACAGCGCCCACCTTCCACAGCTTGGGATCCTTCCACCGCCGGACGGTCTCGGAGATCCCGCCCTTGGGAAGCTCCAGCAGGAAGGTGCACAGCAGCAGGAACACCACCGCAAGGAAGCAGCGCACCGTCTGGAAGGTAAAGGGGCCGATCCTGTCCATGCCCACGCTTTGGGCAATGAAGGCAAAGCCCCAGATGATCGTGGCGAGCATCAGAGGGATGATGCCCTGTAGTTTTTTCTTCATCTTTCATCACCGGCGATTACTTTACCATATCCGGGAGATAATTGCAAGCGGTGTTGCTTTTTTTGTTTTTTGTGGTACAATATTCCGTAAGTGATCGGCAGAGATGCCGCAGAAAACAGGAGGAACATTTTATGGAGGAAACAAAAAGAGTCTTGGGCCGGGAAGAAATTCCGGCAGAGGATAAGTGGGCCATCGAGGATCTGTACGCCACCGACGACCTCTGGGAAAAGGAACTGGAAACGGTGAAGGAGGATCAGGAGGCCCTGGCAGGATTTGCCGGAAGGCTGGGGGAGAGCGGTGAGACCCTATGCGCCTTCCTGGCGCTTTCCGAAGCATCGGACGTGAAGGCGAACAAGCTGGGCAACTACTGTATGCGCAAGTCCGACGAGGACACCCGCAACGCCACCTACCTTGCCATGACCGGCAAGTTTATGAGTGTGTATGTGGCGCTTGGCGCAGCGGTGAGCTTCTCCGTGCCGGAGATCATGGCCATTTCCGACGAGGCCCTGGACGGCTTCTATGCCGCCTGCCCCAAGCTGGAGCGGTACCGCCGGTATCTGACCGACCTTCGCCGCCGGAAGGCCCATACCCTGTCCGCCGCGGAGGAGAAGCTGCTGGCAGCAGCCGGGGAAATGTCCCAGGCCCCCGATACCATTTACGGCGCCTTTGCCGACGCGGACATCAAGTTCCCCGATGCCGTTGACGGGGAAGGAAAGAGCCATCCTCTGACCCAGGCCACCTTCGTGCCCATGGAGATGAGCCCCGACCGTGCCCTGCGGAAGAGCGCCTATGAAAATCTCTATGGCACCTTCGGCGACTACAAGAACACTGCCGCCGCCATTCTCAACGCCCAGAACAAGCAGCTGAAATTCTTTGCCGACGCAAGGAAGTATGATAGCGCCCGGGAGGCTGCCCTGGACGGCACCAATGTGCCCATTTCCGTGTACGACAACCTGATCGAGGCGGTACACAAGAACATGGACAAGATGCACCGCTATGTCACCCTGCGGAAAAAGCTGCTGGGGGTAGACGAGCTTCACTTCTATGATGTGTACACCCCGCTGCTTGCGGACGTGGACAAGAAGATCCCCTTCGAGGAGGCCAAGCAGACGGTTTACGATGCACTCTTCCCTCTGGGCGACACCTACCGCTCTGTTTTGAAGGAAGGCCTGGAAAACCGCTGGATCGACATTTACCCCA
>CAYMWT010000309.1:0-2648 GCA_964394055.1 uncultured Oscillospiraceae bacterium | reverse complement strand
TAAAAATGCTGCTGAAGATATATGACCACACGGATGTGGAAGTGCTGAGAAGAGCGCTGGAAGGAGTCTCCTCAGATAGAGAAAAGGAACGGCAGGTGGGGGAAGGGGTGCAATGCGGTTCTGGCGCATAGCTTTGGAGGTGTCGTATTTTGTCGTACAGCTTGCATTGGCAGATGAAAAATTCCGAGAAATCAGAACAAAATCAAAGAAAAATCCCTGAAATCGTTGAGATTTCAGGGATAAAAACTTGGTGGACGATATAGGACTCGAACCTATGACCTTCCGCACGTCAAAGGAAGAGGTACCCTTTTTGAGTGTCCCAAAAGGGGAAAACCGACCCTAATGGCACACTTTGTCGGGGTTAGACTCTATGGAAATGTCGTATTTTTGTCGTACAGCTTGACCTGTTTTCTGACCAATATTATTTCTCTGCCAGATAGGGTTTCAATGTTTCGATCAGCTCATATACCTTGGTTCCTGGAGCGGACTGAGACGGCGGTTTGCCTTGGTTCTCTCTATCTAAACGTTTGGCATTGGCAATGGCAAAATCCATCATAGGCCGGAGAATCGCATACATATCCTGACGATTTTTCTTGTACACTCCCGCATCCAAGCTGTAAAGACATTCGGATAGCTTGGGCCAGTATTCCGACCGATGTAAATCAGAGTGCATATAACTGAAATGAAGCAGGAACCAAAGCTCAATGCACTGGTTAGACCAAATGGCATGATAGACACTTTCTGAGCCAACGGACAATTTCTCACATAGCTGTGCGGTTTGATCGATATGTTCCGGGGGAAAGTCATCCGTGTCATATACTACCCAGACATGCTTATACCCATTAGGATCAGCCAGGGCACGCTTGCGTGCTTTTTCCAGCAGGTTTAGGGTGTTGTCGCCCTCACCAAATACGCTGAGTTGGATTCTTCCCCGATACCGGCTATTGATAATATCCTGGATGGCACCGAAGTACGCAGGCTCTGTGTCTGTGCCTTCGGTAACAATTAGGTGGTATTCTGGCTGAAGAATTTTGGCTTTATCCCGCCTGGGCTGCATCCAGGATTTGTTCAGATCAGACTTCTTTGGAGGTTTCAGGCTCACGTCCAATCGCCTCCCGTCAGCATATTCTGTAAATAAGGATCAGCACCATATCTGCCTTCCAGATACTGCTTATCATATGCGGCGGTGTTGTTGACACGCTCGTTGTCCTCACGGCGGATTTCGTGTAGGGAATAGATTTCGCTGGAGCGAGTCTTGTCCAAGGCTGCAAACCAAATCTCATCCCGCCGGAACACGGTGTTTTTCATGGTACACAGGTCATGGGAGGTGAAGATAAGCTGTGCCCCCTTTTTGTTAACTTCCGGGTTCTTGAACAGGGAGATAATGTAGCGCAGAAGCTTGGGGTGAAGCTTTGCATCCAGCTCATCAATAATCACCAAACGTCCCTCTGTGAGGGCCAGGAGAATGACAGGCAGTGCGGCAATCAGCTTCTTGGTGCCGTCGGATTCTGCGTCAAATGGCAACTCATAGGACTGACCGCTTATCTCACGGATGAGATAAATTTCGTCGTCATCCGGGTCATACCGGTAGTGGTCAATGTCGATGCCCATCTCATTCAGTAGCCGAATGATGCGCCTCTGGGTTTCGGGATTGTCGCTGAGCATGATTTCACTTTCCGCACGGGGATTTGCATAATTTCGGATAATGCAGGATTCAAACCACTCCTGAACCTCAGTAATCACCGGGATGCTGTAGTTGATTGCAAGGAAGGAGAGATAGGGCATCTTTGTGTTGACAGCGGTGTTGATAGAGCCTTTCTTGATGCTTGCTCCGAGGATGATTTCACTGCCTTCCCGGTCAAAAATGCTGGCTGGCTTCTTTCCACCAATGGTCTTCCGGGACAGAGATTCCGAAACAATTTCGTTCTTACAAAGGGCCAAATAGTACCGAAATTCATTTTTTTCTGTGCGGAAATAAATCAGGAACTCGGTCGGCTCTTCTCTGGCTGTATCATCCAGTAGGAAGGGGAAGCAATCTACAGACTGCTGCAATATGATATGGGTTCGACTTGTCTTTAGATTGATAATGGGTGTTGTCACCGTGGAAATCAGGCAGGTCAGAGCTTGTAGAAGATTGGACTTACCGCCACCGTTGGGGCCATAGATAACACTGACAGGCAATAAAGGGGAGGCCTTTTCGCTTGTAATCAGGGAGTTACTGAACTCGGGGAGCGTTGCGGCCTGAAAATCAAATACGGTTTCCTCCCGGTAGGACTTAAAATTCTTAAAGGAAAACTGGCAAAGCATACGGGAACCTCCTTTCCTGATTCCTATTATAGCGTTAGTGTTCTCAAAAATCAACTTTTATATTCGATTTCCAAAAATATTTTTTTGATTACTGAAATAAAAACTTTACTTTCTTTTTGTAATACGCCAATGGTCAAGCATAGGACCATAGATAATCCCTGTCAGAATGCCGCATTCATCATAATGCGCAGACAATAACAGGCTCATTTTAGAATAGATTTTTGCAACCTGATACAGTTTTCTATTCTACAAAGCTGCCTCTGCCGGCCCCTTCTGAAATCATGGAACCCCCTGCTTCCATTTGTGACATGATGGAACATGACGGAAACGCATATTTCGTT
>CAYMWT010000308.1:0-2659 GCA_964394055.1 uncultured Oscillospiraceae bacterium | reverse complement strand
GAAGGCAGAGTCCGAGGATGCGAGCTGGCTGTAAAGAATATTAAAGGCGTGACGAAAAATTTCCGTCACGCCTTTTGCCTTATATAAGAGGATCGCCGCAAAATAGAAGTTCACCCAATCCGATCGACAAACTGGAATTTGAAGCGCAGGGCGCTTCACCCCAATGCGTTACCAACGTTGCGGCAAATCGGGACATTGCCGCTCGGTAACGCAGCGCGTTTCAGTTCTGCAAACTGGAATTTGTCAAAATCTTTTCAGTGTCTGCAATGTCCTTTTCAATCAGCGGACGCATACTGTCTTTGTATTTTGATAAATCTGCACTGCGCAGAGCAGATAAAATCTGCGGGATATACTGCGGCTTTGCCTGTCCAACTTGCGCAAGTGCTTTCACACATTGTCGGGCTGTGATGGGCTTTTCATCCATGATGTGTTTTAAATAGTTCGGAAGAATCATATCAAATCGGTTTTCTTCATCCCACTGTATGTTTGCAGCAAGGATATACAAAGCTCGATTCCTCACCAGTGATTTTGGATTGTCGAGCAGCGAAGCAATTTCATCGAAGTATTCATACCATTCGTCTGTATCGTTACTTTCTGCAACGATTTTATCAGCAAGTGCGCAGGCAAATTTATCATCTTTTGACGTAAGCATCTGTACGATGTTTTCTTTCATTTCAATCCACCTCACAAATTCCAGTTTGTTAATCTGTTTCATTTCATATTATCACACAGCAGGAGAAAAATACAAGAACCGCCACAGCACACCGTGGCGGTTCCCTATTCACACCGTTTCCTGCCAGCCCTTGCACACGTCCACCCAGCCGTCAAACCGGGACAGCTTTTCCATTTCTTCTATGGTCAGCCCTACGGCGCTGTTGCTGCTGCCCGCTGCCGGGTATACCAGGGGAAACCGCTTGATGGACTCGTCCAGGTAGACCTCCACGCCCTCATTCACCGCGAAGGGACACACGCCCCCCACCGCATGGCCGATCCGTACAGGCGCGTCCTCGTACTTCAGCATTTTTGCTTTCACGCCGAACCGATTTTTGTATTTGGCATTGTCCACCTTGGCATCTCCTGCCATGGCAATGACAATGGCTGTGCCCTTCACGTCAAAGGACAGGGTCTTCACAATGCAGCCGGGTTCACAGCCCACGGCCTGGGCCGCCAGCTCCACCGTGGCGCTGGACACGGGAAACTCCCGGATTTTATCCTCCATGCCGAAGCCCCGGAAATATTCTCTCACTTTTTCGATGGACATGGTTTTTCCTCTCTTTCTGTCTTTCAGCCGCCGGAAAATCATTCCGGCGGCTGCCTTTTATAGAAACATCTTCCGGCGAATGGGGCCGATGCAGACAGCCAGTCCGATCCCGGACACCACCATCCCCAAGGCCCCCAGAAATGGCCCGGGATGCTGCCCTGTCCGGGGGCACTCTGTGTATACCTGCTGGGTATAGGGGTAAGCCTGGACATTCCACTGTCCTTCGTAGGGCAGCATCATGAGAAAGGGCATGACGGGAAAGAAATCCTCCACCGTGCCATTCTGCACCAGCAGATACAGCCCTGCCTCCAAATGGGAGAAGTCCGCGCTGCCGTCGGCATCCAGGATCCGGCTCATCCCCGGCTCCCCCTCCATCTGGGCCAGCCACTGGGCCAGTTGGGGAGAGAGGGCGTCCTCATGACGGACAAAGCCGCCGCCAAAGGGATCCACGATCCGGTACCCATCCTCTGTAGGTACCCCAACCCGAAATAAGGTCACGGTACCGCCCATCAGCGGCGTTTCTCCGCTTTTCACAATCACCTGAATGGAGCCTTCCCGTTCCGCCGCCTTTGCGGAAAGACACAGCACCGGCAACAGCAGCGCTGCCAGCATTACCCCAAAAATCCGTTTGCCCATCCTTCATTCCCCTTTCGTTATGCTGACTTCCAGTATACGCTCTGGGGAAACAGGAAACCGTCGAAGGTGGGCCTGGGGAAAAATTATTCCATTGTTTTGGGCGGCTGAACGTGCATCACCGTCCGCTGGTAGTGGGCAATGCCCTTGGCCAGCACGTCCATGGCACGCTCCAGATCCTTCTGGTTCAGCACATAGGCGATCCGCACCTCATTGATGCCCTTGCCGGGAGTCTCGTAGAAGGGCGCGCCTGGGGCAAACATCACCGTGTCTCCACGGTCGGTGAAGTGCTCCAGCAGCCAATATTGGAATTTGTCCGTATCGTCTACAGGGAGGCTGGCCATCAGGTAGAACGCTCCCTGAGGCTCCTCCACCACCACGCCGGGGATCTGCCGCAGCTTTCGTATCACCGTATCCCGGCGGCGCTGGTACTCCGCCTTGCTCCGGAGGAAGAAGTCGCTGTCCACGCTGTACAGAGCCGCCGCGCCGATCTGGTCGATGGTGGCTACGGACAGACGGGACTGGCAGAATTTCAGCAGGGCCTGCTGAAGCTCCCGATTTTTGGTTACCACACAGCCTACCCGGGCGCCGCAGGCGGAGAACCGCTTGGACACGGAGTCGATGATCACCAGGTTCTCGTCCATATCCCGGAACCGGGCCATGGTGGGCACGCCGAACTTCTCGTCGTAGCAGAACTCCCGGTAGACCTCGTCGCAGATCAGGAACAGGTCGTGCTCCTTGGCAATGTCCGCAATCATCCGCATT
>CAYMWT010000307.1:0-2671 GCA_964394055.1 uncultured Oscillospiraceae bacterium | reverse complement strand
GCAGAGCAATCATGCTGTGGATGGTGGAAAGGTCAATATAGATGCAGCCGTCATATTCCCCTCCAAAAGCATTTGCTTCTTTGAGACATTGCCGATTCCGGGAGGGCAACGTGAACTAAATCATCCCAAAATACTGCAATGCCTCTCGGATTGCATTCTCTTTTTCCGGGGGACAGGTCGGGGCTTGTCTGGAATCTTCCAATTTCGGCAGATTGTAGTTCTTTCCAACTTCCAACCCACATTTCTTCTTGACCTGAGAAATGTACAGGCTGGAAACCTTCAAACCGGTATGCTCCAACACATACGCCTTGATCTGGGGATAGGTTGCGCCATCCTGAAACTCCGACATATCCATATCTTCCAAAGAGAACTCAACCCGGATATTCTTCGAGTCGATCTCACCCTTGGAAAGCAAGACAACCGTCTCAACGGTATTACCCTTTTCCCACAAAACTTTCCTTACCTCCCTGCCGTCAATATAAATCGGAAAGTTAAACTCTATCGACTTCAACGGCATTTCCGATTCTCCATTCGGGTATATCTGGATTTCTTTAATGAGGTAAGTGATAAGACTTTTCTTCTCCTCATCACTCATTATAGCATACAGTTTTCCAAAATTCTGCATGATTTTGTAAACATTATCAAGAGTGATTGCTTCCATCTCAATAGAGCTTTTCCTCAATTTTGCATCCTCAATGCGTTCCTCCAACTCTACCATTGTATCATACAAAGCATCAAGCCTTAATGTCATATCATGGATTTTTCTCTCACGAAATCGGGCATCCGCAGGAAGATTATCAATCTCATTTTCCAAACGAGCCTTATTCAAGTCCACTTCTTTCAGCTTGTTTTCATAATTGGCAAGCTCTTTATCCACTGTGCTTGTATCGGTCTGCACTCCTATCCGCTTTTCAATCTCTTTCGCAAAATAGGCATCGCTTACCAACTCTTTTACGGCTTCAACTACAAGCGGCTCAATATCTGTTTTTCGAAGGGATGCTTTATAATCGCAATGATGACCTCGCTCCTGCTTATTTCTGCCGCATATATAATAATAAACTTCCTTATATGTGCCGTCTTTATTTGTCCATGCGTGTTTATTCGTGTACATCGAACTGCCACAAATAGGGCATTTCAATACACCGGTCAGAAGATGTGACCTATCTTTGCCAACCTTTGACGGCTGCTTAATTCCTGTTGCTTTCCGCTTTGCATGAACTTTCTGCCAGAGTTCCTCGCTGACAATTCCCTCATGCTGTCCGTCCTCTAAAATATAATCATCCGTATGGACTTGCTTATATTCGTTTTTTGTTCCCTTGACCTTTTCCCGTGTCCTCCTGCCGTAAGCAATTTTTCCGCAGTAAACAGGATTGTCTAATATCTGCCGTATTAAATGGCTGCTCCATGTTTCTAACTTTCCGTTCTGACGGGGAATTTTCTTTATTCCTTGCAAGTTAAGGTATTTCGCAACTCCGCCAAGCCCTATATCTGAATTTCCGAACTTGTCAAATATAATTCGGATTGCTTCAGCTTCGGTTTCTTCTATTAAAAGTTGATTGTCTTTCAGATAATAACCATACGGAGCAAAGCCGCCGTTCCAACCGCCCTGTCTTGCTTTTTCCCTGCGTCCGTTCATGGTCTGCTCAATAATGTTTTCCCTCTCAATCTCCGCAACCGCAGAGAGAACGGATATTAAGAGCTTGCCGCTTGTCTGGGATGAATCTATTCCTTCCTCAATACAGATAAGGTTTATTCCATAGGACTGCACAAACTCCAGAGAATTTAGGATGTCAGCTGCGTTTCTTCCAAAACGGGAAAGTTTATAAACAAGAATATATTCTATCTCCAATCCGTTTTTTATGTCGGAAAGCATCTTCTTAAATGCAGGTCGCCCCTCGATTGATTTTCCAGACTTTCCTGCGTCCTCATAGATACCAACAATCTCCATTTCCTCACGGTCTGCAAAACGCTTCAAACTGTTTTTCTGCCCCTCAAGGCTATATCCGTCAACCTGCATCTCGGTACTTACTCTGGGATACAAGACACATTTCTTTCCTTCTCTGTTCATTCTACCACCTCCGATAATTTAGGAAAATGTGATATGTACGGTTGCGTAAGCCTACGCAACACTATCCAATTCCTGCAAAACAAATCTTCCGTATTTTTCAACAATCTGCACCATAGCTTTGATAAAAGTATCGAAATTTTCCTCTTCATCAGCCTTACTTTCGTGCTGCTGTTCTGCATTTGTGGACGCTTTAACATTTTCCATCTGGCTACCTCCGCAAAACAAAGCGGCTGTATGCCCTAAATTATAGAGATACAACCGCAGTCTGACCAATGTGCAAATTTCTCCGTTTCCTCTAATTTGCACATTTTCCGTTGGGTCTGTTATTAAGTGAAATACTAATGGCAAGAGCCCTGTCAACTCTTTCCATTATGTTATCGGGCATCAATCCCATATACTGTTTTAGTCTGTGTTTATCAATCGTCCGTATCTGTTCAAGCAAGATAATGGAGTCTTTATCAAGTCCCTCAAAATCATTTACAGCCGTATGTGTCGGTAATTTTGCCTTTGTGTGTACTCGGCTCGTAATAGCCGCCACAATTACCGTGGGGCTATGCCTGTTTCCTATATCATTAGAAATGATAAGTACAGGTCTTGTACCGC
>CAYMWT010000306.1:0-2678 GCA_964394055.1 uncultured Oscillospiraceae bacterium | reverse complement strand
AGGTCATGATCAAGGGCCTGGAAGATGACACCTACATTATGACCGAGGTTCGCACCGACAACGGCTATGTGCTGCTGAAAAAGGGCATTGAGGTGGTTATCTCTCAGAAGGAATCCGACAAGCTGTGTGATATCTACGCTTCTGACGTGCTGGGCCTGATTCAGAACGATCCCCGGTACGCGGAGATCATCCAGGACACCGGAGACCTCCACAATAGCCAGCAGAAGCATCTGGAACACAAACTCCTCACCGCCTCCGCTACCGTGGACAACAAGAAGGTCAACATGGTGGAGGACAACGGCAGCAAGAACGCCGAGACCCCGCTGACCGTGGTGAACACTCGTGGTTTTGACCTGCCCAAGACCGGTGACAACGGCACTATGATGTTCACCGTTGCTGGCATTCTGCTGATGGCCGGAGCGGCTGCTGTCCTCGTTGTGGCAAACCGCAAGAAGAAGTCCGCATAAGAAAAAGCCGGAGGGGATATTTCCCCTCCAGATTTCTTAGAACGAACTTCTTGCGTAACGTACTGTTACGATGATTACCTGCTTTTCCGCTTCGTTTATGCGATAAATGACGATGTAGTTTTTTACCATGAGCTGGCGGTAGCCATCTTTTGCGTAGGCCCCGCTGCGCCGCACCGGGCAGCGATGAGGAAGATATTCCAGTGACAGAATCTCAGATTCCAAGGTGTCGATCAATTCTGTTGCCGTTCCCGGCTCTGCCAATGTTCTGGCAATGTAGCCGTAAATATCATCCAAGTCTTGTAGGGCTCGGTTGAGTAACCGAACTTCGTATTTATCCAAAATGCTTCCTCCGCAGGGATGCCAAAGCACTGCGGGCATCATGGGACTGGCCGCTTTGGGCAAATTCTCTCTCCGCTTCCAAGATAGCAGCATCTATCGTGGTGGCTTCAATCAGATCTTCATAGGCTTCGATGCTCATAATCACCAGATCGCCATAACCATTCTTCGTGATATAAACCGGTTCCCGTTTGGCGTGGCAGATGTCCGAAATTTCTGTGGTGTTCCGCAGGTCTGTAATGGGTCGAATTTGTGGCATAGTGCCGCCTCCTTTCATGACATTATTATAGCATTATTATGTGCAAGACGCAATAGGAAATTCTGCTGGATGGCGGAAGGCCGGTTGTCATGCCAAGAGAAGTACATTTTGTCTATGCCGTGACATAACCAATCTATTTTTTCAAGAAGGAGATCTGCGCATATGAATCAAAAGCGAATTACAATCGCCCTGGCGGTCATTGCGTTCCTGCTGGCCCTGGGGATGACCCTGTATCCGCTCACAAGTAATTATGTCAACCAAAAGTATGCGTCTCAGATTCATACAGCCTATCAGGAAGTTATGGAACAGACCAACGATGCCGCTCTGAAACGTGCCAAAGAGCTTGCTATCGCCTACAACGCATCCATCACACCCGGCGCAACACAGGGCGGTTTCACCGAGGAAGGACTGGCCGCTGCTTCGGTGGACTATGACAGCCAGCTCAATATTGCCGGGGACAGTATCATGGGATATGTGGAGATTCCAAAAATTCAGGTGTTACTGCCCATCTACCACGGCACAGAGGGACAGACTTTGGAGCGGGGCGTAGGTCATCTTCTGGGCAGCTCCCTTCCGGTAGGCGGCAAAAGCACCCATACCATTCTCTCCGGTCACAGCGGTATGGCATCTCAAAAGATGTTTACCGACCTGGGGCAGTTGGTTACCGGGGATGTATTCTACCTCCACGTCCTAAACGAAACTCTGGCGTATCAGGTGGTGGAAATCAACACTGTACTTCCCCACGATACAAGTCTGTTGGGGATCGTCCCCGGTGAAGATCTGTGTACCCTGGTGACCTGCACCCCCTATGGGATCAATTCACACCGCCTGCTGGTTCGTGGAAACCGGATTCCCTACGAGGAAGCGGAACAAATGGTTCAGGACATTCAGCCGGAAGATCTTCCGGAATCCACATGGGAGCAGAAGTACGCCATGGGCATTGCCCTGGGGCTGTTTCTGGTGCTTGCCCTTGTCCTGACCCTGGCTTTCACCGCTCCAATGTGTCGGCGAATCCGGTATCGCTGGCAATACCGCAAAACAGGAGGAGGCAAATATGGCAGGAGGAAGTAAACGGCGGCGGAGAAACCTTATGGGCTGGTTTGGGCTGTTTATCTTCCTGTCCGGGCTGTATTTGCTGCTGTACCCCTTTCTCTGGGGTGCGGTGGTAGACCGGAATATCCGGAACAATGCCCACCTTTTTCTTAACCGGGAGGAAGCCGTTCCCGCAGAGCAGACTTCCATCGTGGGTTCTGCCATGGACCCCACCGAGCCGGAGGAAGCCCGTCCCTACCCGGAGCTTTGGGCCGACATGACCACCTACAACAGGAATATCTTCGCCCATAGGCAGACGGGACTGACCTGTGCCTATGACTATCAGGTTCCCAGCTTTTGCTTATGCGACTATGGCCTGACCAGTGAGGTATTCGGAGCAATCTCCATTCCCAAGATCAACCTGGAAATGCCCATCTTCTTAGGAGCCACCGACGCCAATATGGCTTCCGGTGCCGCCGTGCTGTCCCAGACCAGCCTGCCCATTGGGGGTGAAAATACCAACAGTGTCATTGCCGGACACCGGGGCTACAATGGAGCTTCCTACTTCCGATACATCCCGGATC
>CAYMWT010000305.1:0-2690 GCA_964394055.1 uncultured Oscillospiraceae bacterium | reverse complement strand
CAGCGAGATCCAGGGTCTGGTAGGTCTGGCCAACGGCATCGTCGAGGGCGTGAAGGAATAAGGCCATGGCAAAGAAGGAGGAACGGTTCTCCAAGATCTATTCCCAGGGCAGCGGCTTTGGCTCTGTAACGGAGGTTTGGGTGGATAAGCGAACCGGTGTCAACTATTTGTTCCATCTCAATGGCTACGGCGGCGGCTTGACACCCCTCCTCAATGCCGATGGGAAACCGGTAGTAACACCTGTCTCCTGGGAAAAGGAATAACATGAAGTGCAGCTTCCTTACGGAGGCTGCACTTTTTGTTCGGGAAATGGCCCTTATCCCAGGGTCAGTTCATATTCCTGCCGGATCTCCTCGTTCACCGTTTCCGGATCCAGGGAGACGATGGATTCTGTCCTGGTCAGCGCGTAATCCGTGAACACATCCACTTGCAGATAGATGTTCCGGAACCCGCCGTCCCCATCAAACAGGAAGTCTACGAAATAATAGGGCTGCTCATATCCCGCTATGGAATAAGGCTGATCGATCCGCAGCATCACTGAGGTTCCGTTTTCCTCCGTCATGGTACCCTGATAGGAGATGACCGTGTCGTCCCACCGGAAGCTTACCAGCCAGGGATCCTGCCACTCCCACCAGGTGACCTCCTGCCACTCTCGACGGGAATCACACTCATATCGGACGCCGTTCACCAGCAGGCCTCCATTGGTGGAGGAGCCTCCGCTTTCCGGAATGAGGGCCAGGTGCATTCTGTCTTCTCCGCTGACCCAGGACGTGATAAGGGAGACATCATTCAGGGCAAAATCACCATTGTACTGCCTGGCTTCGATTTTCACAGCGTCCCTGCTCTGGATCTGCTCCAAAACCCCGCGGCACTGTTCCAGGGCTTCCTTTTCCTCGTTTAAAGCCTCTTGCCTGACGGCCATGTCCGTGACCCCATCGATGTAGCAGGACTTCAGGAAATTTTCTTGCGTAATATTCGGGACACGGTTGATGTAGAACCAGAGGTCATACACATCCCTGCCGTTGCGGAAAAAGTAGTGGGTAACCTCGTGATCCCGCACATAGGCCTTCTGTTCCTCTCCATCCATAGGCAGATCCGGGAAATAGGTGATCTCATAGTCCGCGTACTTCGAGCTGCCGCTCATATAACCCAGCGTGTCATCGGAGGCATCCGGGACGCCGATTTCCGCCTGCCACTCCCGGGTAAAGGAGCCCGGGTCGTTTGGCTGGGTCTGATACCGCAGGGCCAGACCGCCAACGGTTGTGTCCCCCACAAAAAAGGTATACCCATAATCCCAGGCATTTCCGGTGTGGGGAATCTCAACAGACTGTAGGGCCATCCCTTCAGGTAATGTGAAATGAAAAACGTCAAGTCCAGCCGACACCGGGCCATCCATACGAGTGTTGTCCAGTGCGCTGCTGTCATTGGAAGAAGTTGTAAACATGGCAGTCGGCCCATCCGAATCGGGATCCCCCAGCTGGCCCACCTTTTCCGGGTTCACGGCACAGGCCACCAGAACAGCTGCGCACAGCAGGGCGCACACAAGGCTGACCCACAGCTTGGGCTTCTTCCACTTTGCCATATTCACAATGCGGCCCTTCGTGTCGCCCTCGCCGAAGGCCAGGGGCATCCCCGCGATGATCTTTTTATGGGTGGCCAGCCGCAGCAGGGAGGCGGAATAATCCGCCCGAATCCCAGGCCCCAGGCGTTTGATCACCGCTTCATCACAGCTCATTTCCATATCCTTGCCGGACAGAATAAAAGCGGCCCACACAAGGGGATTGAACCAGTGGACGCAGAGAGCGAAATATGCCAACAGCTTAAAAACGTGGTCGAACCGGCGGATGTGATGCTGCTCATGGGCCATGATGTAGGTCTGCTCCTCCGCCGGCAAATTGGAGGGCAAATAGATTTTCGGTCGGAAGATTCCCATGACAAAGGCTGTGTCCAGGTAGTCCGCCAGATACACATTCCCTTTGTACACCACAGCACCGATCAGCTTCCTTCGCAAATGGACGTACTGTGCGCCGCTGTACAGCAGCATGGCCGCCGCGCCTGCCATCCAGACCCAGGAGGCAATCATCCTGACATCCGGCCGGGAAGGCCTGACAGGCTCTGCCTGTTGGGGCAGATTTTCAGACTGTGGTTCCGGGGGAACGAAGGAAAGCTCCTGTTCCCGCTGCCCGGGCAGGTACGAAACAATGCTGGTGGATTCTGATGCCTGCTCCACCTCCGGCCCGAAGGCTTCCAAAACGGATACAGGGGCGGTAAGGGCCACAGGACACAGTAACCGAAACAGCACCACAGCCCACAGGGCGTAGGAAAAGATCTTGGGCGACCGTTTCAAAAGAAGCCTGGCTGCCCTGACCAGTAAAATCACGATGCCGCCTGTCATGCTCATATTCAAAACCTGAGAAAAGAGATTGCTCATGGGATCACCCCCTCATTGCGTCAATGACCTTCTGAAGCTCATCGATTTCCGCGTCCGACAGCTTCCTTCGGCTGCCAAATGCCGCCAGGAACGCGGGTAGGGATCCCTGGAAGGTATCCTGCACGAACTGCTTGCTTTGCTCGGCGTAGAATTCCTCCCGGCTGACCAGCGAGGTTACCGTTCCCCCATTGTTCCGGAACAGCCCCCGGTCACAAAGGCGCTTCAAAATGGTGTATGTGGTTGTCCGCTTCCAGTTCAG
>CAYMWT010000304.1:0-2699 GCA_964394055.1 uncultured Oscillospiraceae bacterium | reverse complement strand
CCATGCCATTTGACGAGTTAAAAGGATTATTGACAGATATCGGAGTAGAAGAGCTAGAACCACAATGATAGATATTAAGAATGGTGACAGTTCTTGACGATTTCGCGGTAGTAGATTGTGGTCTTTCCCACGAGCTTTCGATTTCCCATATAATCAGACCGATAAATTTCGGCACCATCGACAACGCACATTAGCATATTGGATGCAGAGTACCCTTGAATTGCAAATTGATCCATAATCTTCGCCCCTTCCCTTTGCCAATATCATAACAGACAAACGCCGTATAAACCGGAATGATTCCGGAAGTATTCCGGAAAAGGCATAAGAAAACCCCTCCCAGCTAGGAGGGGCTTTCTTATTTCCTGGGAGGCAGCAGCGGTGTAAACGGCTGTACCTGGTCATACAGATCCCGCAGCCGGCGGATGTAAGACCTGACGGTGCGCTCGTCCATTCCGCAAAGGCTCCCGATCTCCGCCTGGCTCTTGCCGCGAGACCAGTATGTGAGGATCTTGTCTTCCTCATCGGTCAGAATTGCAAGCGAGCGGAATTCGGCCAGTATGATCTTATTCCAGGGTATGTCGTTCATCCGGCTCACCTCCCGTCCAATAAATTAGATTTTGATTCTCTCAATCAGCTCAGACACAGCAGAGCTTCCACCCATCAGCGTCAGGGCTGTCAGCACGATCCCGATGGTACTGACCTCGGTCGTAACCCCCAGAGCCAGCAGCAGATCCAGCCCGAACCCAAACGCCAGAGTGAATGCGAAGGCTGCCGCAATACCAATTGTGACGTACTTGCCGTATGTCCAGCTCTCCCACGCGGGCTTGAATCGGTCAATGACGTACCACATGATGACGGACATTACAATGATTACCTGTAACATTTCCATTTTTTCTCTCCTTTTTTAGTCGTCGTGCAGGGCGTGAATGCCCAGCTCTGTCAGAAAATCCTTTTGCTTATGCTTTGTACTTTGGGCATACTCCAAAGCGGCATGCATGTCGCCGTTGCAATGGGCATCCGGTATCCGCTGGACTGCCCGGGCCGTGGCCTCTGCCAGCGCCATGGCTGCGGCATTGGATTGTAACTGCATGCGCTCCAGCTTCTCCCGGCGCTTCTCCCGCTCGTCAGACTCCTGGGCACGCTTGTCCATCTTCTTGTCGATCCGGCGCATAAAGAGTGCCGGGATGCCAAGAGCCGCCAGGAGCAGCCACCAGGGGCTCGCCAGGAGGCTGTTAATTGCTTCTTCCATTCACCAACCTCCTTCCTCCTATGCCACGAACCGATTGACATACCCACGATCCCAGACGCCCACATGCAGGCCCCAGTCGTAGATCCCGATTTCCCCATCGGTCACGATCCGCTCCACAATTTTCAGCAGCCGGTACCTGTCCCGGCAATGCAGATCAAATGCGGAGCCTGTCAGGTGGAGGCTGCTATCGGCGCCATTGACTGCCCGGTTATGGATCGGGCAGCGGTACCCGGAGCCGTCTGCCGTTACGATCTCGATAGGCTCGCCGTATTCGTCCCGGATCCGCTGGAACGTATCCACCATCCGCTTGGAAATGATGGATTTCTCGCAGCACCCAACGCCCTGGCACATGACCTCATGGGCCCACAGGTTTTTGGACAGCTGCACATCCACCCCACGGGGAATGTGATAGTACCCATCCGCCTGAAGGTACTGGGCAGCGGCATTTCCAATGTCCTGGGTGTTGCCGCCCTCCGGCTTAACAGCTGGGAGCTCCCCGGAGGCGACCACCTCCAGGATCCTAGTTTCGGTGGCCGGGCCGAAGATCCCGTCAGAGCCAAGGCCATAATCATTTTGAAATGCCTCCGTAGCCGTCAGGGACTTCACGCCCCAGGCGCCGTCAACGCCGCCGGTGTCGTAGCCCAGATAGGTCAGCAGGCACTGCTTTTGCTTGATTGTCACGCTTGTATCACCTCCCACAGCGATGGAAAATAAGATGCATCATACACGGTATTGTCTGCAAGACAACGATACAAAGTACCGTCCTCTGCCTTGTAGCACTCGTCTTTCATGTATATGCCGCTGGTGCCCAGGGGATCCACCCATGTTTTTGCATCTGCTGGATTCTTCGTATGGCACAGACCCCACAGGGCCAGCAGCTTCGCCCCGGAAACGCCCCGGACGCAGAAACCCATGGCCTTTCCACGGAGGTGATAGCTGTTTTTTGCGGAACCGGGCAGCTCGTCATTGTGGGCCTGACACCGCACACCGCTAGAAACATTTGCCGGTGCTCCAAAATGCTCCCGCACCCTGTCTGCCAACCTGACAAGTGTTTCATCAGGTTCCACCGGGAAACCACCGCAACGATGACAGGGGCAGCGAAATTCCTCTCGCTTAAAATACCGGATTTCATCCCAGAATGTCCCGGTGGTTTCCTCCGGCGTCGGTGCATCCTCCTCCCGGAACCGGCCCGCCGCTACGGCGTCCAGCAGAGCCGCCTGGGTCAGGGGTCCGGGGCTGCCGTCGGTTTCCAACCCCTCCGCTGCCTGGAATGCCAGCACCGCCTGCCGGGTATTGCGCCCGGGGATTCCGTCCACCTCCCCGGGGTCATAGCCCAAGTAGGTCAGGAGAGACTGGATTTGTAACGTAGTCATACGGTATTACTCCACATTCAGCGCCGCCCGTATGGCTTCCAGATCGTCCGTGGTCAGGGCGGGATAGTCGGCGGCAA
>CAYMWT010000303.1:0-2706 GCA_964394055.1 uncultured Oscillospiraceae bacterium | reverse complement strand
CGGATCACCACCCACTATTATGAAGACAACCTGGTGTCCTCCATGTTCTCCGTGATCCACGAGGGCGGCCATGCCCTGTATGAGCTGGGCTGTGAGGACAAGTACAACTATACCGCCGTTGCCGGAGGAGTCTCCATGGGCATCCACGAAAGCCAGAGCCGGTTCTACGAAAACATCATCGGCAGAAGCGAGGCCTTCATCCATGCCATTTTCCCCAAGGTCAGGGAGCTGTTCCCGGAGCAGCTTTCCGATGTGGACGAGACCATGTTCTACCGGGCAGTGAACAAGGCCCAGCCCTCCCTGATCCGCACGGAGGCGGACGAGCTGACCTATGCCCTGCATATCATGGTACGCTACGAGATCGAGAAGCGGCTCATGGACGATACCCTGGCAGTGAAGGATGTGCCCGCCGCCTGGAAGGCCCTCTACAAGGAATATCTGGGCGTGGACGTTCCCAATGATCGGGAAGGGTGCCTCCAGGACAGCCATTGGAGCGGCGGCAGCATCGGCTATTTCCCCTCCTACGCCCTGGGAAGCGCCTACGGCCCGCAGATGCTGAAGAAAATGGAGGAGGAGCTGGGAGACATCTGGCAGAAGGTATCCCAGGGGGACATCAGCCAGGTGACCGGATGGCTTCGGGAGCATATCCACCGCCATGCCAGCTTCTATAAGCCCGGTCAGCTGTTTGAAAAGGCCTGCGGGAAGTTTGACCCGAAATACTATACCGACTACCTGACCGAGAAATATACAAAGCTCTATCACCTGTAAGGAGCGCGCCATGGAAATACAGAGCCTGAACCATCAAGCCGTCCTTTCCCTGCTTCCGGATCGGGCGGAGACCGGCCATAAGGGTAGCTACGGAAAGCTTTTGCTGCTGTGCGGCAGCAGAGGCTTTACCGGCGCCGCCTACCTGTCAGCTATGGGCGCTCTGCGCTGCGGGGCGGGACTGGTGTTTCTGGGCGTGCCCGAGAGCATCTACGAAATTGAGGCCTGCAAGCTCAATGAGCCGGTGGTGTTTCCCTTGCCGGATCGGGAGGGGAAGTTCAGCGAAGAGGCATTGCCGGAGATTGAAAGAAGGCTTCCCCAGATGGACGGGGTGCTGATTGGCTGCGGCCTGGGGCAGTCTTCGGGAACGCTGGCTGTGGTGAAAAGGGTGCTGGAAGCAGCGACCTGTCCTGTGGTTCTGGATGCCGATGGCATAAATGTGCTTGCCCAGCATAAGGATATTCTGCGGGGAAGACAGCACCCTACCATCCTGACGCCCCATGAGGGAGAGTTCCGGCGGCTTGGGGGCCAGCGCACCGGGGATCGGATGGGCGACGCAATGAAATGCGCTCTGGAGCTTGGCGGCATTGTGGTTCTCAAGGGCCATGGCACCTGTGTCACCGACGGGCAGACAGGCTACATTAATCCCACGGGAAATCCGGGGATGGCTGTAGGCGGAAGCGGTGATGTGCTGGCAGGGATGATTACGGCCCTGGTTGGCCAGGGCCTCGCCCCATTGGAGGCCGCCGCCGTCGGCTGCTGGCTTCATGGCGCGGCAGGGGATCTGTGCGCCCGGGAGCTGGGGCAGTACGCCATGCTTCCTACGGACATGCTGTCTTATCTTCCCCGACTACTGAAATAAGGCGGATTTTTATGAAAAGACCCGGCGTATTCCTGCTTCTGTTGGTATTTCTTCTCACTGGATGTTCCGGAAAAAAGGACGAGATAGAAAGAGGAATGGAGCTCCGGGCACGGCTGCTGCGGGCGGAAAAGTGCACCTTTGACGCATCCGTAACGGCGGATTACGGGACGGCGGTCTACGAATTTGCCATGGCCTGTGAAACCGACGAACGGGGAGACTTCCTGTTTTCGGTGACGGAGCCGGAGACCATCTCCGGCATCACCGGGAAGATCACCCGGGAGGGCGGAAGGCTGACCTTTACCGACGCGGCGCTTCAATTTGACCTGATGGCGGAGGGCCAGGTGACGCCGGTGGCGGCGCCCTGGATCCTGCTGAAAACCCTTCGGGAGGGTTACCTGACGGCGGCGGGAATGGAGGAAGAGCTGCTGCGCCTGACCATCGATGACAGCTACGAGGAGGATGCCTTGCAGCTGGACGTCTGGCTGGATGAAGAGAACCAGCCGGTTCGGGGGGAGATCCTCTACGATGGTCGGCGGATCCTGACGATTTCGGTCACGAATTTTGTTCTTCGGTAGCAATTTGGCATTCGCTCCTGCATAGGATAATCTGAAGCTGAAACCGGTATAAAACCCGTGTGTTTGTGGAACAATAGGTTCACTGCGTTACATATGGGTTTTCTCCGGTAGCGCAGGGAATTGAGCACGGAGCGTGAAAACAATGAACGAAACATCAGTCAAACGTGGTGATATTTTTTACGCGGATCTGTCACCCGTTGTGGGCAGTGAGCAGGGAGGAACCCGGCCGGTTCTCATTGTTCAAAATGATACAGGCAACCGACACTCTCCCACGGTGATCGCCGCGGCCATTACCAGCCAGACGGGGAAAGCCAAGCTGCCCACCCACATCAACATCATGGGAGGCAGCGTGGGTCTGAGCAAGGATTCCATCATCCTGCTGGAGCAGATCCGCACCATTGACAAGCGCCGCCTTCGTGAGCATATGGGCCATCTGGACGAGAGCCAGATGGCGATGGTGGACGATGCCATTGCGGTGAGCTTTGGACTTCCCGGCCGCCTTAC
>CAYMWT010000302.1:0-2742 GCA_964394055.1 uncultured Oscillospiraceae bacterium | reverse complement strand
TTGGCCTGGACGCCGATGATGCCGCAGCCGTACAGACCGCAGTTTTCCACCAGCAGATCCTCACAGTTCCGGAACAGGATCACGCCGCCGGCGCACTGGCCAGGCTCCTCGGTATGACCGGCGGTAAAGCCGGAGATGGTAATGGCAGAGCAGTTGTCGAAGGTCAGCACATTGGCGTACCGGGGAATGGCGGAGATCACGTGGGCGGCCCGGTCTGTACCCTCAGCCTGGATGGTCAGGTTGGAAACGCCCTCAATGACCAGACCGGGGCCGTCGTAGTTATTTTCCCAATAGTAGTTCTCGTTGACACCATCGTAGGTATTGGCGGGATAGGCAGGCTCCGCGGTGGCCTTTTCTGCCGCATCATACTCGGAGGCGGTGGACAGATCGAAGAAATCTCCGTCCAGGATGATGCAGGTGTCGCTGTTGATGGCACTCAGGAATTCATCCACGGTTTTTACATGAACCTGGGTCTGGGTGCCTGTGGAAACGGGAGTGGCAGTACCGGGCGCGACAGGAACGGTTTCCTCGGCAGGCTGGTCAAAGACTATCTCTTCACCCGCCATGTCCACCGCGTGGGCACTGCCTGAAGCGTACCAGTTTCTGGATTCGTTTTCATCGAATAGGTTATTGTCCAGGACAAGCTTGCATTCTGCAAGGGAAAACATGGCGCCGGAAAGACGGTTGCCGGAGACCTGGTTGTTGTGAAAGGTAATGGTACCCTCAGAGACCTGGTCATACTGGAAGGTATTGACGCCCAGCAGATATTCCACATAGTTGTTGGTGATGACGCAGTTGGAAATATCCACGTTATTGCTGTTGTAAATGTGGAACACGTCATTGACAGGGGTATCCTTGCCCAGAGAGCGGAAGGTGCTGCTCTGGATGGTCACGTCTGTGGATTCAAACAGGGTGATGCCCTCATAAGCACAGTCGTGGATCACACAGTCCTGAACCAGCAGACCCTGGGAGAGGGAGCTGTATACGCCCACGGTACCGCAGCCATAGAGATCCAGATCCTTCAGGGCGGTATTCTCGGCGCTGCTAAGGCTGATCACGCAGCCGTCGCAGGCCTGGGGCTCCACGGTGTGGCCCAGGGACATGCTTTCCAGGGTCACGTTCCGGCACTCCCGCAGGGTCAGAACATCTGCGGTGCGAGGCTCGGTGAGCAGATTGGTTTTCCCCTGACCGCCGCCCCGAATGGTCAGGTTGTCGGCCTTGAGCACAAGGGCAAAATCATTGGTACCTCTGGACTCCCAGTCGTAATAGGGGCTTTGGGACTTGCCATAGTCCTTGGCGGAATTTAAGTAATAGGTGCCCTCGGTCAGAAGAATTTCCGCATCCGGGGCAATGGCGGCGAGAAAATCATCCACATTGGAAACCACCCGAGGGCCGCTTCCGGTGGTGGCAGGGGCAGGGGTATCTCCATTGTCTCTGGGGGAATCGGAAGGAGAGCTGCCGCAGGCGGCCAGAGAAATAAGCATACTGAGGGTCAGAAGAAGTGTTAATATCCGTTTCATAGGGATCGTCCTTTCTGTTTTTCTGCATGATGATCTATCGAAAAAGGTCTAACTGGTTCGACCTTGCAATTGAAGTTTAACACAGTAAACCTACTATGTCAATAGAAAAAGGAAAGACTTAAAAGAAAATTAAAGAAGTCCCTTTACAGGAAAGCGGAAGCTGTGATATGATGGTAAAAACCAAAGACAGGAGAGGAATACCATGGGAAATATCATTTTCGGTACCCGGGTTCACGATATGGGCAGGGGAACGCCCCTGGAAATGCTTGAAAAAACCGGCGGATATGGATTCCAATGTGTGCAGCTGGCCTATAAGAAGGGCATCACCGGGGTGGGCAGCTATGCCGATGTAACGCCGGAGCTGGTGGCGGAAACGGTGGCCGCGACGGAAAAGACCGGGGTCAGCATCGCGGTGCACGGAACCTATGTGGAGCTGAGCCTGGTAGAAGAGGACAAGCGGAAAAAGCAGGTGGCGGATTTTATCAGCCAGATCCCCTATACCAGGGTCTTGTCCGCCCGGTGCCAGGGAAGCGAGACCACCAACATGGTGAAGCAGCCCGCCGGTACCCGCCGGGAGGAGGCTCAGAAGGCGCTGCTGCGCTCCCTGGAGGAGATCATGCCCCATGCGGAGGCGGAGGGCATCACCGTAGCGGTGGAGCCGGTCTTCTACCATGCCATGAATACCCCTGAAGCGGCGAAAATGGTGCTGGACAGCATTGCCAGCCCCAACCTGAAGATCATTTTCGACGCCGCAAACCTGATCTCCTATGAGGACAGAAATCAGCAGGAGCGGATGTGGGATCGGGCCATGACCCTGTGGGGAGACAAGATCGTCTGTGTCCACATCAAGGGTGTGAACTTCGACGAAAAGGGAGATTATTACAGCACGCCCCTGGAAGAATCCTGCCTGGACTACCCCATGGTGGCAAGGTACGTAAAGCAGCTACCCCAGAATCTCACCATCATGCGGGAGGAAGAAAAGCCGGAGCGGGCGGAAAACGACCTGAAGCTGCTGAGAGGCTGGTTCCTGTAAGAGCGCTTTTCCGGTATAGAAAAGGATCCCATCCCTCTGCTGAAAAGCAGGAGGATGGGATCTTGCATATTTTGGATATCATACTGAACTCCAATTAAAATCTTTAGAAAAGATTTTAATTGCCCGAAGGGCAAGGAGTTCATATGAGACTTGTTTTGTGATTTCTTTCCTTATAAATCACAAAACAGG
>CAYMWT010000301.1:0-2757 GCA_964394055.1 uncultured Oscillospiraceae bacterium | reverse complement strand
GGAGGCCCTTTCCGGGGCATATCCCGGGCTGGAAACTGTCATGATCGGCCGTGGTCTTCTCCGGGATCCTGGGATGCTATCCGGGGGCACGGATGTAAACAGGCTGGAAGCCTTTATGAATGACCTGTTGGAAAGCTACATTGCGGTTTTCGGCAGCAGCCGGAACGCCATGTTCCGTATGAAGGAAAACTGGAGCTACCTCCACACCCTCTTCCAAGGCTCGGAAAAGCTGTGGAAGCGCCTGCGGAAAACCACGGACATTTCCGAATTCCGGAGTATCACCCAGGAAATGTTCCACACCCTGCCTTTGAAATAATAAAAATTCTCCGTCCCGGAAAACAGGACGGAGAATTTTTTCAATTAGTTCATAGACACAAGGCCCAGCTGGATCTGATCGTAGAAAACCTGGATAGGATGGTTCTTTGTCATGCCTTCCAGCAGCGCCGTGGTCTGCTCCGTGGTCCAGTCCTGCTGGGCGTAGGCGCGCCACTGGGGACGGCTGGCGGAGAAATACATCACATGGTAGCCAAACTGGGTTTTGACCAGGCCCGTGTCTCCGGGCTTCCGGCTTGCATCGAAGCACCAGTCGTTGAATTCCTGAACCATCTGACCAACCGTCACATTTTCGTACAGGCCGCCGTTGGTATTGGAGCCGCCATCGGTGGAATGCTCATTTGCCAGCTGGGCAAAGCTTTCCTCGGTCTTATCGCCGACGCTCCACTGGGACAGAATGTCCTCCGCCTTCTGCTGGCAGGTCTTCCACTCCTCCTCGGAGTAGGTAGTGCTTCCGTCTTCCCCAGTGGTGCCGCCCTCAGGCATGATCAGAATGTGCCGCACGTCAACCAGCACACCGTCTCTGGTGATGCTGTTCTGGTTATAGGACTCCTCGTGAGCGGCGAAATAGTCCTCAAGCTCCTGCTCTGTGGGAATCAGCTTGTCGCACTGGGTGTAGTAGTAAGGCACGCCCAGGCAGTAGTCCCTCTGATAGGTTTTGAAATCCTCAAAATCCGCGCCGGGGCCAAAGTTGCTGTTCAGCAGATCCTCCACCGTTACGCCGTACTGGCTGGCTGTCTCCTCCAGAGAAGAACGCATATTGTCCAGATATTTCTGATCCTCCTGGCCGATTCCCACCTGGGCCTGCTCTGCTTCCAGACCCATAGCCTGTACCTGATGCCAGTTGTTCAGGCCCACCGACAGGAAATACTGCTGCCAGGTGATGTCGCCCTCCATGGACATCTGGGTATCCAGGGGCTTGGTGTAGTCCAAGCCAAAATAGGCGGCGTAGGCGCCGTAGTTGCTCAGGAAGTCCTGAACCGCCCGCCAGTAATAGACCTGGAGCACACCGTTGGTCAGCTCCTTCCCATCTACGGAAGCAACCACCGCGTCCCGGTTTGCCAGGGCCTCCTCGTCCGTCACCGTGTAGCTGCCCTTGCAGGTCACGTCATCGGGGTTTCCGTCCGCGGGAATGGTAGCGGGTGTGGTCTCAGGCGCTTCCGTTGCGGCGACCGTTGTCTCCGTGGCAGGTACCGTTTCCTCCGGCTTCTGGTTGCCCTTCACCCCGTAGACCACCAGGGCGACGAGAACTGCCAGCAGCACTGCCACTGCGGCAGCGGCCAGGGCTATTTTTCCGGGGGTCGCCTGGATGCCGGGCTTTCCAATGACTGGCGTCTCCTCCGGAGCCGGCTGCTGAGGCGCTTCCTGGGAGGTCTCTTCCTCCGCGGGCGCTTCTTCCGCCGGCTGCACAGGTTCGGCAGTCTCCTCCGGTTCGGCGGCCACGGTTTCTTCCGGAAGGGCTTCCTCCGTTACAGGGGCTTCCGGCGCTTCCTCGGCGGCGTTATCCTTGCCGCAAAAAGGGCAGACGGTGCTGTTTTCCTCCAGCTCCCCCTGGCAGAATTTACATTTATCCATGGTAATCCTCTTTTCTCAGGAAGCTCTGATTAAATCGGCAAGAGCTGACAGCAGAAGATTTATTCAGAGGTTCCCTCATGTTTTCAGATAGGCTTTAGTCTACCACGGTTTTCTCCGGATTGCAAGCAAATTACAGATTGTTTACAAATGTCCCCATCTTTTCTCCATCCGCACTTGAAAAGAAACGCAAAAAATGCTATGATATGGTATTATATTGTGTCCTTTGAAGGAGAGCCCCTATGAACACCAAAACCACTGTCATTGCCCCTCAGGCGCTGGAAGCCCAGTTTGCCTGCTGTGATAAAATTGCCTCCTACTGGCAATCCGTCAATACCGTCCCCACTGCCTATGTGGAAACCTATGGCTGCCAGCAGAATGAGGCTGACTCCGAAAAGCTGCGGGGATATCTGACCCAGTGCGGCTACCGGATGACGGACAGCGCCGAGGGCGCCGACGTGGTGATCATGAACACCTGCGCCATCCGGGAGCACGCGGAGCAGCGGGTCTTCGGGAACCTGGGGGCATTGACTCACACCAAGCGCCGCCACCCCGGCCAGAAGATCTTCCTGTGCGGCTGCATGGCGGGAGAGACCAAGGTCTCCGACCGGATCCGCAAAAGCTATCCCCATGTGGATGGGGTGTTCTCCACCCATCATCTGTGGCAGTTCCCGGAGATCCTGTGGAACGTCCTGCAAAAGAAGAAGCGGCAGTTCTATATTGAAGACGAGCCCGGCTCCATTGCCGAGGGCATCCCCCAGGTGCGGGACTCCCGCCTGAAGGCCTGGGTATCCATTATGTACGGCTGCAACAATTTCTGCACCTACTGCATCGTCCCCTATGTCCGGGGCC
>CAYMWT010000300.1:0-2769 GCA_964394055.1 uncultured Oscillospiraceae bacterium | reverse complement strand
CTACCAGAGGCATGAAGATGGGAATGTCAACCACCGCGCCGGTAACAGTCATGGCCTCCATGGTCTGGGAAGCAACCTGCCCCAGGTTTTCTCCCGTAATCAATGCGCCGCAGCCGTCGGACTTTGCAATGCGCATGGAAATTTCCATCATAAATCTTCGCATAATCAGGGTAAAGAACTCCTCCGGACAGTTGTCCCGAATGGCCTCCTGAATTTCCGTGAAGGACACCACATTGACGGTCATTTTCCCGCAGTATTTGGTCACCAGGCGGGCCAGCTCCACCACCTTGTCCTTGGCCAGCTGGGAGGTATAGGGATAGGAGAAGAAGTGAACGGCCTCCACCTCCACTCCCCGCTTGGCAATCATATAGGCCGCCACGGGAGAGTCGATGCCACCGGAGAGCAGGCACATGGCTCTGCCACCTACCCCGGTGGGCAGGCCGCCGGCACCCGGCTCCGCCGGGCCGTGGACATAGGCCGCCAGATCCCGCACCTCAATATAAACGGTGTAGGCGGGATGGTGTACATCCACCTGGCAGCCGGGATGGGCCTCTGCCAGCCTCCCGCCGATCTCCTGGGACAGCTGGATGGAGGTCAGGGGGAACTGCTTGTCACTGCGCTTGCTCTCCACCTTGAAGGAAGGGGCGCAGTCCAGATCGTCTCCCAGATAGTTTTCCACGGCGTCGAAAATGGAATCCAGATCCTTCTCACAGGGACGGCAGCGGCACAGGCTCACCAGTCCGAAAATGCTGTGGCAGGCCTCCCAGGCTCCATCCACGTCCGCCTCCTCGTCCATTGGCTCCACATACACCGTGGACTGCATGATATACACGTCAAAGTTTCCGTAGGCCTTCATCCGGCGGCGGACATTCTGGCGAAGACGGGCTTCAAACTGGCGCTTGTTGGCGCCCTTCAGGACGATTTCGCCCAGCTTCAGTAAAAAAATCTCTTTCATATTCGCTCCTGTTTTTAATTAAATGAAATGATTATCGGTTGCCCAGATTCACCGCCCGGTACTGGATGGCCTCGGCAATGTGCTGAGGTTCAATATTTTCACTGCCATCCAGATCCGCTACGGTTCTCGCAACCTTTAAAATCCGGTCATAGCTTCGGGCTGTCAGCCCCATGGTGTCAAAGGCATCCTTCATCAGCTGGGCGCTTTCCTCACTGAGGGCGCAGAACCGCCGCAGCTCCTCCGGCCCCATCCGGGCGTTGCACATGCTTCCGTTTTCAAACCGCCGGTTCTGGATGTCCCGGGCGGCGTTGACCCGCTTCTGGATCGCTGCCGACGGTTCTGCCTCGGCTCTTGCCCGCAGCTCCTCAAAGTGCACCGCCGGAACCTCCACCACAATGTCGATCCGGTCAAGCAGCGGCCCGGAAATCCGGCTGCGATAATGCTCCACATCCTTTTCCGAGCATCGGCACCGGCCGGAAGGGTCTCCATACCAGCCGCATTTGCAGGGATTCATGGCACACACCAGCATAAATTCCGCAGGATAGGTCACCGCCCCGCTGACCCGGGATATGGTCACCTTCCCGTCCTCCAGGGGCTGGCGCATGAGATCCAGGGTGTCCTTCCGGAATTCCGGCATTTCATCCAGGAACAGCACGCCCTTATGGGCCATGGAAATCTCACCGGGCTTGGGATTGCTGCCGCCGCCGGTGAGGCCCGCGTTGGATATGGTATGGTGAGGCGACCGGAAGGGACGATGGGTCACCAAGGGCCGTTTGGCCGTCAGCAGGCCCATGACGGAATAAATCTGGCTGACCTCCAAGGATTCCTCCCAGGTCATGTCCGGGAGAATGGAGGGCAGACGCTTGCTGAGCATACTCTTTCCGGAGCCTGGCGGGCCGATGAGCAGCACGTTATGGCTGCCTGCTGCCGCAACCTCCAGGGCACGCTTTACATTTTCCTGGCCCAGCACATCCTTGAAGTCCAGATCAGGGACGCTTTCCTCCTGGGGAACCCACAGAGATTCCTCTGCCAACTGGATCTCTCCGTTTAAATGAGACACCAGCTCAGAAACTGTCCCTACCGGGATCACCGCCGGGCCACGGGCCAGGGTGGCCTCCCGGGCGTTTTCCGCCGGAACGTAAAGGGTGTCAAGGCCTTCCCGCTTTGCGGCCAGGGCCATGGGCAGCACCCCGGAAATGGCGCGCACCCGTCCGTCCAGGCTCACCTCTCCCAGGAAGGCACTGCCGGATGGGGGACGGCGCACCGCACCCGACGCCGCGAGAATGCTCAGAAGAATGGGAAGGTCATAGTGGGAGCCGGTTTTCTTCACGCCGGCTGGGGCCAGGTTCACCGTGATCCTGCTGACGGGAAAGGGAAGACCGCTGCTCTTCGCCGCAGCCCGAACCCGGTCTCTGGCCTCCTTCACCGCCGCGTCGGGCAGGCCCACAATTTCAAAGCCGGGCAGACCGCCGGAAATGTAGCTTTCCGCTGTCACCACCCGTCCCTCAATGCCTGTGACTGCCAGGGTGCACACGCTGCATATCATTTTTCCTTCCTCCCCTCTTTTTACACACCCATGATACTATATTCCCGGGAAAAACGCAATCTTTTTCTCATAGGGTTCTTTTTCCCAGAAAAAACCAGTTTTGCCACAGGATCACCAGTTTCCCCTGTACCTTCTTGTTAAAAACCCTGAATTTTTCACAAGAGGTCGGTTTCATGCCTTTACAAAACGGCTAAAAGGTGTTATGATATGTGGGACAAAAATTGAATACTTTAGGAGGTATTTCATTTTGGCAAGAAAATTCAAAACC
>CAYMWT010000299.1:0-2790 GCA_964394055.1 uncultured Oscillospiraceae bacterium | reverse complement strand
TTCTCAGGAGGTCTCCCTTTTTTATAATGGTTGCAGCAAAAGAAAGAAGTTTTTCCATGATGAAACGCTTTTTTGTGCTATGGTTCAGCCTGATTCTGGTATGGATGCTGGCAGAGGCGGCGGGAACCGGAAACTGGTTGGATGGAATGCGTTTTTCTTCCAGTGTTACCCGGGAGGATGTTCAAGCTTGGCTGGAAAGCCTGGGACTGTAAATCGGAAAGAAACAGATCATCAGAATTTTGAATTCCGACCTGTCAACGGGTATCTTTCCCGGTTATTTCTGATCTCCAAATTCATTCAGTAACTCTTGAAATTCTGCATTGTCCCACAAATATGCGTATTCCGGTGCCTGTAATCCCTGAATCAGAACGCCGGTCATCCCTTTCATGGACGAACCGGAATTGCTGGCCCCAGTCCGCCGAAATAGGGGGGAGGATTGCACATTCCATTCGCAGGACAGAGATTCAAACAGTTTCCGGAGCAATATCAACGACTGCGGAACATCCTTCTTTGCGGCGGAAATCATAAGGGGGCCTGCGATGGAAGCATAGGGAGACAGCGCAAAAACCTGGGCAAGCTGTGCCGATTTCTCTGCTGCATAGGATGCGGTATCCATATCCCCCAGGGCAATGTTCACTTCAATCAGTTTATAGATTGCCATTTGTAAATCGGAAATTGCAGAGAGAAGCGTGCGCTCTATAAGCGCGGCGGCTTCCTCCGGCTGATTTGAGCCAAGATAGACAGAGGCTTGCAATGGCCGTTTGTCAGGCATGTCATTGCGATTCGGCATTTGATCCAGATATTCCTGGGCCTTGCCATACTGCTGGGTGCAAACGGCACGGCTTGCCAGCATAAAGCAGGCGCCATTCCGAATGGTCGCATCCTCGCTATGGGTCAGTTTTTCGTACCAAGTGTGAATTTCTTCCAGATATGCGTTTGCCTGAACCTCACCCAATTCGGCAGTTGCCAGAAGACCTTGAAGCTGAAGGGCAAGGGTATGAAGCAGGGTGTCGCTGTTTGGATATGCGTGAATTTTTTCCAAAGCAGCGGAAAAGCCTGCCTCAAACCCATCTGTCTGAACTGTTTTGGCAATTTCCTTACAGAATAGAGAAATTTCCTGCCTGGTTATGCTTTCGTGAAATCCAAGCAAGGTGTTGAGATCGGTTTTCAAAAGCCGTGCGAGAGGCGGCAGCATACCAATATCAGGGCAGGTGCTGCCCTTTTCCCACTTGTTTACAGCGGGAGCGGTGACACCTAAGTATTCCGCCACCTGCTCCTGGGTAAGGCCCAGGGCCTTTCGCCGCTGCTGAATGACCGTATGAATTTCCATTTGCTTCACATCCCTGTAAAATTTCAAAGAATTCCTTGTGCCTTCATTATACCACACCCTATGATTTTCACAATTGAGCGCTTGTTTTATTTCCGCTCACTTTTTTTAACCAATGGGAAATTCGGCCCGAAACGTCAACGAAAACAAAGTCAGCCGCTGGGAAATAGTCCATCCCAGCGGCTGACTTATGGTTTCTGTTATTCAAGAGGACACATCATCTGAAACTCCTTGTACAACCGTCCGTCAGGCTGACGGATGGCATTGGGAATTTCCCCAAAGATGTGGAACCCCATCTTTTCATAAAGCCCCCGGGCACGGTCATTGCCCTCCACAAACGTAAGCTCCAATTGGCTCAGGTTCCAGGCCCGGGCAATGGAAAACATTTCTTCAAATAAAAGGGTTCCAATGTGGTTTCCCCAGAATTCCCGCAGGACGGCAATGGCGACCTGCCCGCGATGGCGGATCTTATACCTGGGGGAATAGGATATGGAGCAGTTGCCCACAATACAACCGTCTGCCTCGCAGATAATCATGGCGCTGGTGGGAGACTGGCACAAATTTGTGATCCACTTGGCTTCCGCTTCCACCGTGGGAAAGCCATCCTCGGGAGTCATGTACAGAAATGAAGTCTGGATGGCAGCCTGAGACATGAAATCCACAAGGGCCTTTGCGTCCTCGGGCTTGGGGCTTCGCAAAATGGCATTTTTCCCGTTTTTTAAAACGACCTCTTTTGCCGGTATTTCCATAAAAAACTCCTTTACAGCAGGGGGATGCCAGCCTTTTCACAGGCTTCCATGGTGCCCTGATCCCAAATGCTGGACTGCACCTCGCCAATGTGGGCGCAGCCCATCATCAGCATGGAAAGCCTTGACTGGCCGATGCCGCCGCCGATGGTCAGGGGCAGCTGATCCTGAAGGAGCATCTGATGGAAGGGAAGGGCCCGACGCTCGTCGCAGCCGGCCTCGGTGAGCTGACGATCCAGGGAAACCGCGTCCACACGGATGCCCATGGAGGAAATCTCCAAGGCTCTGCCCAGTACCTCGTCCCAGAAGAAGATATCGCAGTTCAAATCCCAGTCGTCATAGTCCGGGGCACGGCCGTCATGGGGCTTGCCGGAACGGAGCTTGCGGCCGATCTGCATGACGCAGGCGGTCTTGTGCTCCGCCACATAGGCCTTCTCCCGCTGGGAGCCGGTTTCCAGATCGGGATACAGATCCTCCAGCTCCTGGGAGGTGATGAAGGAGACCTCACGGTCGAGATTGGTGCGAAGCTGGGGATAGCGGACATGGAGCCGGTCGTTGGTGTCGCAGATGGCCCGGACAATGGCCCGGACGATGAGCTTCAGGTAGTCTATATTCCGGTTTTCCCGGGTGATGACCTTCTCCCAGTCCCACTGGTCAACGTAGATGGAGTGGACATTGTCCAGCTCCTCGTCCCGACGGATGGCGTTCATATCGGTG
>CAYMWT010000298.1:0-2798 GCA_964394055.1 uncultured Oscillospiraceae bacterium | reverse complement strand
GCGTAAAGGGAAAGATGGTTCTGATTGCCTCCAACAGCCCTTGGATGCCCTATCCTCTGTTCGGTGGCTATTCCCACTACGCAGCCAGCAAGGGCGCCGTGGTAGCCCTGGCAACCCAGGCGGCCAAGGAGCTGAAGCGGTTCGGCATTATGGTCAATGCCGTAGCCCCCGGCGGTATGGTCACCCCCGGCGCAGCAGGCAATCTGGCTTCCGAGCTCCTGCCTGAAGAAAAGCAGGATGAGTTCTACGACGAGCTGATGGTCTGGAAGACCGACGGACAGCAGCCGGTGGACGAGGTTGCAATTATTGCCTATGCCCTGGCTACGCCCATGGCAGACGGCATCACCGGCGAGTGCGTGGTAGCGGACTCCGGCGCAAGCCATAACATCTTCCGTTTCCAGCCTGCCATTGAGCAGTATCCTCCCGAAGAATAAGTTGAGAAAGGAACAGGATTATGAGCAAGAAAATCAATGAAAGAATCCCCCAGGATTCCGGTGTTGGCGCCGGTATCAAGGAATATGTGGCTGTCCAGTCTCCCTGGAACAAGCTGATCAGCTACCACGAAGCCATGCACTATATCAGCCGGTTTGAGTCCGTACTCTCCGCCGCCACCCTTCAGGCTTTGCGGATTATCGTGCCCGACTATGCGGAACGGGCTCAGCTGATGTGCGAGGAAGCCTTCCAGCGGCTGTATGTGACCGGAAAATACTACGGCGATGACGACGGCTTTGGCATCCATCCCTTTATGTGCGGTGATTATCCCGGTGCTCTCATTGGCGACAAAGGCGATGATGCACTGCTGATGTGCGGCCGCTGCCAGGACTTTGGCACCTACCGGTGCGAGAAGGAGCTGGATGTGTGTGACTGGGACATTGTCGGCTCCGAGCTGTGCCGGACCACCACCATGTCCCTGCAGGGGCAGGCCAAGGCCTCCCGGGAACGCCGTCCCGACGGTCCCACTCTGGACTACATGATGGTTGAGGCAAAGGGCTGCGGCGACCGCCACTGCCGGATCATTGCGGAAAACCGGGAAAAGTACCCTGCGCCTCCCCATGCGCTTTGGGAGAGCTTCGGCCCTGCGGTCACCGATGACTATAAAAAGTACACCCAGGAAGAGGACACCATAGAAGAATCCATGATGTTCCGGGAGGAGTGCAATTATCACTTTGTCAACGGCACCAACAATGAAACCGATTCCTCCAACCAGATGATGAATATGTCCACGGCCGCCTCTCTGTATGTGCTGCCCGCCATTGCGGAAACCGTCAAACGCGGATATGTGACCCGGGAACAGGCTGACCACATCCTTTGGTGCGTGCTGGAAGCTGCCGGAAAGGCCATGTTTGGTGAGCGGTATGCCATCAAGGGTCTGCGGGACTGGATGGGCGTGCCAAACAGCATTGGAGAGGATGGCCGTCTGCTTGCCGGTCTCATCGAAATGCAGCTGCAAGCCCTGGTCTGCTCCTATGAGGTGGAAGCCTTCAATGAAAAGGAGTGCATCCTGGTCATTGACCGAAGTGGGCTGGAGGTCACCGGCACCAAGGATCTGCCGGAAGCCCACCTGGCTATGTGGTATGGTATGTCCAAGACTCTGATCAACGCCCAGTGGTCCTGCTGGGAGGAGGATTCTCCGGACAAGAAACTCCGCATCAAGATCGCCAAGAAAATCGACAAGTTCGCGTAATGGGGAGGATGTACCATGTACAAGAATATATTCAAATACGATGACATGAAGCGCAGCGAACACATGGCTGTCCGCAAAGCCGTAGGCTGGTATTTCTGGACCCATCAGCTTATTGAAATCACCGGGCCGGATGTGGTAGCATTTCTGGATCACATCTATACCGGCAACATTGCCTCCCTGGGTGTCGGACGGGATCGCTATACCACCATGCTCAATGAGCAGGGGGAAATTATTGACGATGTGGTAATCATGCGGGTTTCCGAGGATACCTACTGGGTTTCCACTCTGTACGCCACCAAAACAGACGACTGGTGGTACTTCCATCAGGGAGATTACGACGTGGAATGGACGGAAATCACCGAGGACTGGCAGATGCTGGCCGTCCAGGGCCCCAAGTCCAAGGCGGTGCTGGAAGCCCTTTGCGCCAATTCCGTAGAGGATCAGAAGTTCTTTGAGATTCGGGATAATGAAATCGGCGGGATCCCCGTAAAGGTCAACCGGGGCGGCTTTACCGGAGAGAAATGGGGATATGAGATCTATGTATCCCCTGACGATCTGGAAACCATGGAACAGCTGGTGGATGCAGAGGTCGTGAAAAACGGCGGTATGCGGGTTACCGAGTTCCAGATCATGGCATGGACGCTGCCTACTGAAGCCGGCATCTACTATATGCGGGATCTGGCTCACACCAACCCCATTGAAGTCGGCCTGGACAAGAACATCAAGTGGGACAAGGACTTTATCGGTAAGGAAGCGCTTCTGAAGGTAAAAGAGAACGGGGCAGCCCGGGAAATGGTTGGCTTTGAGGTGCTGGCCGATGATTTTTACATCCGTGCCAAGCAGTACGGCGGCCCCGGCGAAGCCGTCTTTATTGACTCTGAGGAGGAAGAGGTTGGCCGTGTCTCCAAGATGGTCTACTCCTACGTTAAGGAGGTCAGCAATGGTTATATTCTGGCAAAGAAAGGCGCACTGAAGGTCGGTGATAAGGTCAAAATTCACGGCTATGACTGTGTAATCACCGAAAAGAACTGGCTGAGCTAAAATTCAATTTCCTGCTTAAAACACGAATTCCTTGACAAACTGAATCGGAGGCAATTTTGGGTTGCCTCCGATT
>CAYMWT010000297.1:0-2832 GCA_964394055.1 uncultured Oscillospiraceae bacterium | reverse complement strand
GAATCAGAGCTTCCCTTGAACGGGAGAAAAGACCATGACGGAACGGGAAAAAATGCTTGCCGGGAAAATCTATGAGCCGTTTGGAAGGGATTTGCAGGACGACCGGGCCAGGGCACACCATCTTTGCAAGGAATACAACGATACCTTCGAGGACGAGGCCCAGCGGCGGCAGGAAATCATGGATGCCCTGATGCCAAACCGGGGAAAAAATGTCTATTTCCAGGGGCCGATCTATTTTGACTTCGGAACCAACACCTACTTTGGAAACAACAGCTATGCCAACTTCAATTTAACGGTGCTGGATATCTGCCCGGTGACCATTGGGGACAATGTGTTCATCGGCCCCAACGTCTCCTTCCTGACGCCCCTCCATCCCCTCCGGTATCAGGATCGGAACCCTTATTTTGACCCGGCCCTGGGACATGTCACCGAAAAGGAATACGGCGCGCCCATTACCGTGGGAGACAACTGCTGGATCGCCGGGAACGTGACCGTCTGCGCCGGGGTCACCATCGGAAGCGGGTGCGTCATAGGGGCCGGTTCCGTTGTGACGAGAGACATTCCGCCCAACTCCTTGGCGGTTGGAAATCCCTGCCGGGCGATTCGGGAGATCACAGAGCGGGATGGACTGGAATTCCATCCTGAGTTATTTTAAAAAAACGCCGGAAGCGAAAGCAGCTTTCGGAATGATAGGATACATTTGAAAGGAGGGCTTATCCCTTGAGTGAAACCATGTACGCAAAACAAATGCCGATTCTGGCCCTCCGGGGCCTGGCGGTTTTCCCGGAACAGACCGTTCACTTTGATATCGGCCGGAATCAGTCCATTCAGGCCCTGGAAGCGGCTATGAAGCAGGATCAGACCCTCTTCCTGGTGCCCCAGAAGGACATTCTGGTGGACGACCCCAGGCTGAGGGATCTGTGCGCCATCGGCACGGTGGCCAAAATCAAGCAGATCCTCAGAGCCCAGGGAGAGAGCTACCAGGTTCTGGTAAAGGGCATTTGCCGGGGCAGGATCACGGAAATGACCCAGAGCGAACCCTACCTCAGCGGTATGGTGGAGGCGGTGCCTGTTCCCCAGGTGCAGGACACACCCCGTCTTCGGGCGCTGCGGCGGGAGATTCACAGCCTGTACGCGCTGTACCTGCAAATGTCCGAGCATCCCGCCCAGACCATCCAGCTTCGGATGATGGCCAGCGATGACAACGGCTTCCTGGCGGATTCCGTGGCCCAGAATTCCGGCATGGACATTCAGGACAAAATCAAGCTTCTGTGCCAGCTGAACCCCGGAACCCGGCTGGAGCACACTGTCCGGCTGCTCCGGCAGGAGGTGGAGATTCTCCGACTGGAGGCCGGGATCCAGGAAAAGACCAAGGCCGTACTGGATCAGAACCAGCGGGACTATTATCTGCGGGAGCAGATGAAGGTCATCCAGGAGGAGCTGGGAGAAGGGGAGGACGAGAACGAATTCCAGGAATATACCCAGCAGATTTACGGTCTGCACCTTCCCCAGGAATCGGAGAAGAAGCTGCTGAAGGACGTGGAGCGGCTGAAAAAGCAGCCCTTTGGTTCCTCTGAGGGGGCCGTTCTGCGGAACTATTTGGATACGATTTTGGAGCTTCCCTGGAAGGAAACGACCAGGGAACGGGTGGACGTGAACGCCGCTAAAAAGGTATTGGAGCACGACCACTTCGGCCTGGAAAAGGTGAAGGAGCGGATCCTGGAGACCATTGCCGTGCGGCAGACCGCCCCGGAAATGCCGCCCCAGATCCTGTGTCTGGTGGGGCCTCCCGGCGTGGGCAAGACCTCCATCTCCTATTCCATTGCCAGAAGCCTGAACCGGAAGATGGCCCGGATTTCCCTGGGCGGCGTCCACGATGAGGCGGACATCCGGGGACACCGGAAGACCTATGTGGGCGCCATGCCCGGTCGGATCATGACCGCCATGATCCAGGCGGGAAGCAAAAACCCGGTGCTGCTCCTGGACGAAATTGACAAAATGGGCTCAGACTATCGGGGAGACCCCAGCGCGGCTCTGCTGGAGGTGCTGGACGGGGAACAGAACCACACCTACCGGGATCACTATGTGGAAATTCCCTTTGACCTGTCGGATGTACTGTTCATCACCACGGCCAACACCCTGGATACGGTGCCCCGTCCACTGCTGGATCGCATGGAGATTATCGAGCTTGGCTCCTATACTGATGAAGAGAAGCTGATGATCGCCAAAAATCATCTGCTGCCCAAAATGCTGAAAAAGCATGGCCTGAAGAAAAGCCAGCTTCGGGTCACCGACGACGCCATTCGGGAGATCATCTCCTGCTATACCCGGGAATCCGGGGTGCGGAATCTGGAACGGAGCTTCGGGGAAATCTGCCGGAAAACCGCAATGGCCCTGGCCACCCAGGAGGTACCCAAGCGGGTCACGGTTACCGGCTCCAATCTGGAGGATTACCTGGGGGTTCGGAAGTACCTTCCGGATCGTCTGCCCTGCACCGATCAGGTGGGTCTGGTCACGGGTCTCGCCTGGACCAGCGTCGGCGGCGAGACGTTAGAGGTGGAGGTTGGGGTCATGGACGGCTCCGGAAAGCTGGAGCTCACCGGCAATCTGGGGGATGTGATGAAGGAATCCGCCCATGCGGCCCTCAGCTATATCCGGGCCAACGCCCAGCGGCTGGGCGTGCCCCAGGACTTCTACAAAACCAAGGACATTCACGTTCACTTCCCAGAGGGCGCTGTGCCCAAGGACGGCCCCTCTGCCGGGGTCACGGTGTGCACGGCCATGGTGTCCGCCCTGACCGGCATTCCCGTCCGCCGGGACATCGCCATGACA
>CAYMWT010000296.1:0-2834 GCA_964394055.1 uncultured Oscillospiraceae bacterium | reverse complement strand
GCCACGGCAGCCAGGGCGAGAAGCGTTTTTTTCATATCGACCTTTGCGGTCATTACCATCATAGAAATCCCTCCCGGTTAAAATAGGTGGTACAGCCTATTCGGGGCTTGGGTACATTAGAACGGAGGCACTATGGACAGACTGGACAAATTCCTGTGCGACAGCGGGGCAGGAACCCGGAGTCAGGTGAAACAGATCCTGAAAGCAGGCAGGGTCACGGTAGACGGAAAGCCGGAAAAGGATGGCAGCCGGAAGATTGACCCAGCCACCCAGACCGTTACCCTGGATGGGGAAGCGCTGGGCGGAAAGCGAATGGTGGTTGGTATGCTCAATAAGCCCGCGGGCTATATCACCGCCACCGAGGACGAGGACGCGCCGACGGTGATGGAGCTGCTGCCGGAGAACGTGAAGCATTTGGACTTGAAGCCTGTGGGACGGCTGGACAAGGCCACGGAAGGGCTGCTGCTGTTTACCAATGACGGCGAGCTGCTCCATCGTCTGATCTCTCCCAAAAAGGAAGTACAAAAGGTTTACTATGCCCGGCATGAGGGACAGGCGGACGAAGAAGATGTGAAGGCCTTCCGGGCGGGATTGACCCTCCGGGACGGCACACTTTGCCGCCCTGCTGTGCTGGAACCTCTGGGAGAAGGGGAGAGCCTGATTACGGTATGCGAGGGGAAATATCACCAGGTGCGGCGAATGATGGCCTCCCGGGGGATGACGGTAACCTATCTGGAGCGGCGGCAGGAAGGTTTCCTGTGTCTGGGAGAGCTGCCCAGAGGGGCATTCCGGGAGCTGAGCCGGGAAGAAATCGCCCTTCTTTCCGGGGAAAACCCTCCATTTCAGTCAAATTGCTGGAAGAATCCCTGAGGCATTTTTCGGGGTGTTGGTATATTACCTAAAAAAGTTGATTCTTTTTGCTGTAAAATGTCAAAAGGTACTTGCAATTTGCGCAAAAGACGTGTATAATAACACTGCAATTTTGTGAAATGCGCATTTATGCAAGATACTAAGGAGTGACAGAAAGATGTCCAACAGTGTTTTTCAAAGCGTAATTGTCCAATTGAGAGAGATTTCTGATCGAACCTTCGGCGTTATTGACGTGGAAGGCAGTGTAATTTCCTGCACCGATATGTCCCTTCTGGGCGAGCGCTGGGCAGACGCGGCCCTGAAGGTGGGCAGCGCTTCTGACCGGATGGTCATCTTCGGTCAAAAAACCTTTAAGGCCATTGTGGGAAATTCCAACTATTTCGAGTATGCCGTATTCTGCAGCGGCGACGATGAGCTGGCCCACAGCTTCTGCCAGCTGGCCTACATTGCCCTGAACGACGCGAAAACCTTCTACGAGGAAAAGCATGACCGGGGCACCTTTGTAAAGAATATCATCATGGACAACATCCTGCCTGGTGATATTTACATCCGGGCCAAGGAGCTGCATTTTGCCACTGACGCGCCCCGGGCGGTATTCCTGGTGCGGCAGGTGGGCCACAGCGATGTGGCGGCGGTAGATGTGCTGGCTGGCATGTTCCCCGACAAGATGCAGGACTTTGTGCTGTCCGTCAATGAAATGGATGTGGCAGTGGTCAAGCAGATCAGCGCCAACACCACCACGGAAGAACTGGAGCGCATGGCGGTCTCCATGGAAGAGACCCTGATGAAGGAGCTGCGGATCAAGACCGTTATCGGCATCGGTACCGTGTCCGAGCGGCTGCGGGAGCTGGCGGATTCCTACAAGGAGGCCCAGACTGCCATTGACGTGGGCAAGGTCTTCGACACGGAAAAGAGCATCATCAACTACGAAAACCTGGGCATTGGGAGACTGATTTATCAGCTGCCCACCACCCTGTGTGAGATCTTCCTCAGCGAGGTCTTCAAGAAAAACTCCATTGACTCTCTGGATCAGGAGACCATGTTCACCATCAACAAGTTCTTTGAGAACGACCTGAACGTCTCCGAGACCTCCCGGAAGCTGTTCGTCCACCGGAATACTCTGGTCTATCGTCTGGAAAAGATCAAGAAGCTCACGGGACTGGATCTGCGTATGTTCGATCAGGCCATTGTTTTCAAGGTGGCTCTGATGGTTCGCAAGTACCTCAACTCCCGGGAGAACCGGTAATATAGCTTTTAAGGAGCCGCGAAAGCGGCTCCTTTTTTGCGGCAAAAAGCCTGTATGCGAAGAATTTGCTTTTTTCGGGGGAATATGCTATAATATGCCCCAATGTGTACAGACCAAAATGAAAGGTGGATGCTTATGTCTTTCGGCTGTCATTTGTCCGCTTCCGGCGGGTATGTGGCCATGGTGAATACGGCCCTGTCCATTGGGGCGGATACCTTCGCCTTTTTTACACGGAATCCCCGGGGCAGTCAGGCGAAAAAGGAGGATCCGGCGGATGCCCAAAAGGCCGTGGCCATGCTGACGGAAAAGGGGTTCGGCAAGCTGGTGGCCCATGGCGCCTATACTATGAATCTCTGCACCAAGGATCCCGAGACCAGAAGCTTTGCTGCCGGAATCCTGGAGGACGATCTGCGCCGGATGGCTGCCATTCCCGGAAACTTCTATAACTTCCATCCCGGCTCCCATGTGGGGCAGGGAACAGAGGCTGGGATCGGCTACATTGCCGACGCGCTGAAGCAGGCCTTGCGTCATGACTATCCTGTGACAGTGCTGCTGGAAACCATGGCAGGGAAGGGCAGCGAGATCGGCGGACGGTTTGAGGAGCTGAAGAAGATCCTGGACGCTGTGGGCAGCGAAAAGGTTGGGGTATGCCTGGATACCTGCCATGTGTATGACGGCGGTTATGACATCGTGGGTGACCTGAATGGGGTGCTGGAGG
>CAYMWT010000295.1:0-2840 GCA_964394055.1 uncultured Oscillospiraceae bacterium | reverse complement strand
CGATGGCAAAAGCAAGAACACTTGGCTACCAGAAAACCGGCGCCACGAACGCTAAGGCAGCCCCGCCTTACTGGCAGGTCAAGCTGGGGGCGGGAAAGCTTGGAAGGAGGCACAGGCGTGAAAGAAAAAGAGCTTGATAACCTTACCCGCTGCTCTATAGCTGCCCAAAGGGCAGGCATGACTTACGGCAAGTACATGGGCATGCTGTATGCCCAAAAACAAGCCAAGGAGGCAAAAGAGAAGCGGCTGACGAATAAGCCAAAGAAAGTGTTTAATCCTAACCCAAAGATCCCGGTCAAGGTGTGCGCCTTCTGTGGGAAGGAATTCCCAACGGCGGGGAGGTCGGTAAACTGTAAATATTGCGGCTTGGATTGCGCGAATATGGCAAACAAAGTGCGGTCGAGAGAGTACACAAGAAAAAAGCACGCACTTAAGGCGGAGACCTGATGAAGAAATGGAGGCGGTTTCGTGTCCAGTGGGGTTGCGTATGACTATGTGCGGTGTCCGTATTACCTGCGGGAAGACAGGAAGCTGAGACAGATCAAATGCGAGGGGGTCATGCCGGAGACGGATCTATATCAGAGATTTAAACGAGTTGAGGCATTGGAGCGGCATAAGGACTGTTTCTGCAAGGGGGATTACCGGAAATGTCCGTTAGCCAGGACACTGGACAGAAAATACGGATTTGAGTAGAATTACTTTAAAAAATGTTTACAAAAATTGGCCGGGAGGGGTGATACCACTCCCGGATTTTTTTGCGGTACAATAGACGAAAACAGGAGGGGAGGGCATATGGCAGACTGGAAGGCCATGAAAACCGAATATATCACCCAGGGAACCAGCTACCGTGCTTTGGCAAAAAAATACGGCGTCAACGCTACCACCATTGCAGGCAAGGGGAAGGCGGAGGGGTGGGTGGCTCTCCGGGAACAGAAGGCCAGCGAAACCCAGGCGAAAATTCTGGATGCTATGGAGGAGAAAAAGGTGCAGCGGGCCAGGCGGATGCAGAGCGTTGCCGACAAGGTGATGGATCGGGTGGAGGAAATGCTGGATGGAGAAGCGCCTGTTACGGCAAAGGAACTGAAAAGCCTGTGTTCCGCCCTGCGGGACGTCAAGGAATTGCAGATGCTCCGCTCTTCCCTGGATGAAAAGGAGCAGGAGGCGAAGATCGCGCTGTTGCTAAAGCAGGCGGAGAAGGGAACGGCTGACGGGGAGATCGTGGTGACGCTGGATGGCGGCATTGCTGAGTTTGGAAAGTGAGGGAATATGATCAACGTACATTTTTTCACACAGGCGGATGGCAGTGTGCACCTAGAGATGGATGGACATGCCGGGGCCGCTCCCAAGGGGGAAGATCTGGTGTGCGCCGGGGCCAGTATGCTGTGCTATACCTTGGGACAGGCGGTGACGTTTCTCGAAAACCAGGATGCCCTGCTGCGCCCTCCGGTAGTGGAGATCCGGGAGGGAAGGGCCAGTATCATTGCTACGCCCAAGGATGATTATGAGGGTATGGTCTATATGGCATACTGGACGGTTCAGGCAGGGCTTTATGCACTGAGCCGGAACTTCCCGGAATGCGTCAAACTTCGGCCTATGAAGGTCTGATTAATTTCATGGCCCGGATTCGGGCAGAAAGGAAGAGACAATGGATAAACTTATCTTCTCTCAGCTGAATTTGCAGCTGTTCGCAGATGGCGCATCTGCCGGTGACGGCGGTGACGGAGGCAATGCAGGCGAGGGGACGGGCGTTACAGCGGAGGCCGCCGCTCCGCAGGGTAAGAAGGGCGTTAAAAATCCTCTTGCAGATGTCCGCTACGGCATCCAGGAAGAGGAGGCACCTGCCGCCGAGGCGCCGAAGCAGGAGGAGAAAAAGCAGGAAGCTCCCAAGGAGCAGCCGGATCGGGAGAAGGAGTTCCAAAAGCTCATCAAGGGCGAGTACAAGGATCTGTATGACAAAAACATGCAGGATATCCTTCGAAGCCGGCTGAAGGGCACAAAGGAAACCTCTGACCGGCTCAGTGCGCTGACGCCGGCGCTGGAGCTGCTGGGCAAGAAGTACGGTGTGGATCCCACCGACAGCGGTGCCCTCAGCAAGGCCATTGCCGATGATGATTCTCTCTATGCGGAAGAGGCCATGGACAAGGGTATGGACGTCGGCACCTTCAAACAGCTGAGGCAGATGGAGGCGGCAAATGCCAGGATGAGAAGCCAGCTGGCCCGGCAGGAGCAGCTTCAGCAGGCCCAGCAGCAGTACGCCCGGTGGGAACGGCAGGCGGAGGAGGCAAAGCTTACCTATCCCGGTCTTGACCTGAAGCAGGAGTGCCGGAACGACAAGTTCATGGAGCTATTAAAGGCCGGTGTAGATGTGGGCAGCGCCTACCTGGTGCTCCACAAGGACGATATCATTCCCGCCGCCATGCAGCACGCGGCAAAGACGGTGTCCGAGAAGCTGTCCGGAAAGCTGATGGCGGGGAGCAATCGGCCCAGTGAAAACGGCACAGGCGCTTCCGGGGCTGTGATCACAAAGACAGACGTTACCAAGCTGACAAAGGCGGATCGGGAGGAGATCCGCAGACGGGTGGCAAGAGGCGAGAAGATCCGCTTCTGAGCCGCCGAAAGGAAAGGAGATTTTTTACATGAAGAAACTGAATTTACAGCTGTTCGCAAACGAGGTGCAGACCACTCTGCTTACCGGTGCTTCCGGTCAGAGCGGCAACCTCAGCGCGGAGATGAAGACCTTCTACGACATGACCCTCATCGACGAGGCGGCACCCAATCTGGTGCATGACCAGTTCGGCCAGAAGCGGCCCATCCCCAAGAACGGCGGCAAGACCATCGAA
>CAYMWT010000294.1:0-2851 GCA_964394055.1 uncultured Oscillospiraceae bacterium | reverse complement strand
TTTCCCATGTAAAGTCTGGGAAACCGGGATAGGGGAGAGAAATTGTGGATTTTCCCGATTTCGGCCCCGTTCCGGCAAAAGCTGACACTGGCTTTGTGATAAACTTAGGGAAAGCAGGGGACAGAAACAGAAACCTGCCCCTTCAGAAAAACGGCAAAGCCTGGGGAGACTGTGCCGGGAAGTACATGAAAAAGGAGAGAAAATTTTTGGAAAAACGCAGGATTATCATACTGATTTTATTTGTTGTTATCGCCGTCTGTGCCACCTCCCGGACGCTGCTGCTGAGCCGAGCCGCCCAGCAGGAAGGCTGCATCCGGGAAGAGGACAGCCCCCAGACCCTGTGCAGAAGGCTTCTGGAGGGACTGATACTGGTGTCCGTCAGCCTTCCGTTTTTCATCACGGCCCTTATTCTGGTGCTCCGGGCCATTCGGGAGGAATAGAGAATCCCCTCCGACGCTCTCGCCGGAGGGGAAAATATTAACCCTTCAATTCCTCGGAAGCCACCACCAGCAGCTCCCGGATGTTCAGGCCCTGGGGGCAGATCTTTTCGCAGCTGCCACAGCGGACGCAGTCTGCGGGGCTGGTAAGACCGCTCAGATCCGCCGTTTCGCCCTTCCGCTTGTCATTGAGCCGGGCGAAAATCTCAGGGATGGGGATTTCCTGGGGACAGACCTCGGTGCAGTACCGGCAGCCGGTGCAGGGGATGAGGGCCTGGTTCCGGAAGATGGCCCGTACCTTCTCCACAGCCGCCTGCTCCTCGGCATTCAGAGGCCGGAAGTCGCACATAAAGGACAGGTTGTCCTTCATCTGCTCCAGGCTGCTCATGCCGGACAGCACCATCATCATGCCCTCAAACCCGGCGGCAAACCGGATGGCATAGCTGGCGTTGGAGCCGCCCTGCAGCTTGTCAAAGACCCGCTGAGCAGCCTCCGGCAGATTTACCAGAGAGCCGCCCTTCACCGGCTCCATAACGATGGTGGGCTTTCCGTGCTTCCGGCAGACCTCGTAGCACTTCCGGGATTCCACCTTCTCGTCCTCGTAGTCCGCGTAGTTAAACTGGATCTGAACCACCTCAATTTCGGGAATCGACCTGAGGATCTGATCCAGCACCTCCGCCTTGTCGTGGAAGGACATGCCCAGGTGCTTGATTTTTCCCTCGGCCTTCAGCTCCAAGGCGGTCTCAAAGGCACCCAGTTCCTTATAACGGGGGAAGGACTGGGCGTTCAGGGCGTGCATCAGATAGAAGTCGAAGTAGTCTACCCGGCAAGCCTCCAGCTGCTGCTGGAACAGGGGACGGATGTCCTCCCGGGAATGAAAATAGTTCCCGGAGAGCTTGTTGGTGAGAATGAATCTGTCCCGGGGATACCGGGCAGCTAGGCATTCACCGATGGCCAGCTCGCTTTTTCCGCCGATGTAGCCATGGGCGGTGTCGAAGTAGTTGAAGCCGCTTTCCAGGAACAGGTCTACCATCTGCTTGGTCTGGGGGATGTCCACCTCCTCGCCGATCATGGGCAGGCGCATACAGCCGAAGCCAAAATTATGTTTTATGGAATCAAAATAGGGATTGGTCATAGCGTATCTCCTCCAAAGCTTGGCCGCAGGGAAGCTCACGGCCCAAATTTTCAATATTATACCATAATATAGCAGAATCCGCAATGTGAATTTTTATCATCCAAAACAGTTGACTTTCCCCGCTTTTCCTGGAAAAGTGAAAGAAATCACGGAACTTCTACCGAGCGTTTACCCGATTCTACCCGGAGTAGAGTCCCCAAATAGCCCCTACAATTGGACTTTTCGCCTTTGGAACCCTTTACTTTACCTCCAAAAGGGTTTAAAATAGCCTTGTTAACTATCAATGGAGGGATCAATCATGTCATTCACTGTTTACACCGACGGATGCTCCAATCTGCCGGGCCGTCTTCTGACGGAACTGGACATCCGTGTGCTTCCTTGCAGCTATGTTCTGGATGGGGAGCCGGGTGTTTTCAATGGGGATATCGAAGCCTTCGATTCCCATGGCTATTATGAGAAGCTTCGCCACGGCTCCTCTATGAAAACCAGCCTGTTAAATACCCAGCTGTTCCTCAATCAGTTCCGCCCCGAGCTGGAAAAGGGTCAGGACGTGATCTATGTGGGCATGTCCTCGGGCATCAGCGGCACCATCCAGTCCGCCTGGAACGCCTCTCTCGAGCTGAAGGAGGAGTACCCGGACAGAACGGTTCGGATCATCGACTCCCTGGGTGCGGGCTTTGGTACAGGCCTGCTTGCCTGTCGGGCCGCGGATCTTCGCAACGCGGGCATCGGTGCAAAGGACGCGGCGGACATTCTGGACAAGGAGGTCAATGGTCTGCTGCAATACTTCACCGTGGATGATCTGAACTTCCTGAAGCGCACAGGCCGGGTCAGCGGAGCCACCGCCGCCATCGGCACCGTGCTGAACATCAAGCCCATGCTCTGGGGTGACGCCTCCGGCCATATCGTCGCCTGTGGCAAGTACCGTGGCCGGAAAAAGGCGGTGGAGGCCATTGTAGAGAAGTACCGCACCCGGGCCTTCCACCCGGAAAACCAGCGGGTTGCCATCACCCACGGGGATTGCCCCGAGGAGGCGGAGGCTCTGGCCCGGCGGATCAACGAGATCTGCCCGCCCAAGGAGCTGATCGTCTGCCCCCATGAGCCATTCACCGGCGCCCATGTAGGCCCGGGAATGCTGGCCCTGTTCTTCTTTGGAGAGAGCCGGTAAGCATCAAAAAGGAAGCGAGTGTTCCTTAGCAGCCCAGGCTGCCGGAACACTCGCTTTTTAGGGAAGCTCTGATTAAATCGGCAAGAGCTGATAGCGAGAGATTTTGACTCA
>CAYMWT010000293.1:0-2945 GCA_964394055.1 uncultured Oscillospiraceae bacterium | reverse complement strand
TCAAGGTGATCGGCGTCGGCGGCGCCGGCAACAATGTTATTAACCGGATGATCGAGGCCGGCGTAAGCGGCGTAGATTTTGTGGTTGTAAATACCGATAAGCAGGACCTGAACAAGTCCATCTGCAAAAACAAAATCCAGATCGGCGAGAAGCTCACCGGCGGCATGGGCGCTGGCTCCAAGCCTGAGATTGGCCGGAAGTCCGCGGAGGAGAGCCGCGCTTTGATCTCCAAGGCACTGGAAGGCACTGACATGGTCTTTATCACCGCCGGTATGGGCGGCGGCACCGGTACCGGAGCGGCACCCATTGTGGCGGATCTGGCCCATGAGGCGGGCATCCTCACCGTAGGCGTTGTCACCAAGCCCTTCAAGTTTGAGGGCGCCAACCGGATGCGTCAGGCAGAGGAGGGCATTTCCAACCTGAACGGCAAGGTGGATTCCCTGATCATCATTCCCAATGACCGTCTGAAGTATGTGACTGACCAGAAGATCACCTTCGCCAACGCTTTCGGCATTGCCGACGACGTGCTCAAGCAGGCTGTGACCTCCATCTCCGAGCTGGTTGGCTTCAGCCAGAGTGTCATTATCAACCTGGACTTTGCCGACGTTTCTGCGGTCATGAAGGACGCGGGCCGTGCCCATATGGGCGTAGGCACCGCTTCCGGCCGGGAGAAGGCAGAGCAGGCCGCTGAGGCCGCCGTTTCCAGCCCGCTGCTGGAAACCTCCATCAACGGCGCTACCGGTGTGCTGATTAACATCACCGGCTCCATGGAAATGACCCTGGACGATGTGGAGACCGCTGCCGGAATCGTGCAGGAGGCTGCCAATCCTGACGCTAACATCATCTTCGGCGCTACCATTTCCGAGGACTGCCAGGATGAAATGCGGGTGACTGTTATTGCTACCGGGTTTGACGCAAAGACCGCAACCTTTGCGCCCAAGGCTGCTGCCGGTGCTGCCAAGCCTGCCACGCCCAGCTTTGTGCCTGAGGACATTGATACCCCTGTAGCCGCGTCCCGTCAGCCTGCCAAGCCTGCGGATATGAGCGATATTGACGAGATCTTCAGCATCTTCAAGCGCTGAGGGAACGTTACCGCATCCCGACCCCAACGGGTCGGGATGCTTTTACATGGGGGGAGTTGAAATCCATGGGGGCGTATGAAAATCTGGCAGCCAGCTATGACCGGCTGACCAACGATGTAGACTATGAGGCAACGGTTGCCTTCTATGAGAAGATCCTGGCCCGGGAAGGCGTGAAGCCCAGAACGGCAGTGGATCTGGCCTGCGGTACCGGCTCTGTGGCCATTCTCCTGGCAGAAAAGGGCTTGCGGGTCACCGGAGTTGACCTGTCGGAGGAAATGCTGACAGTGGCCAGCCAGAAGGCTCAGGAGATGGAAAAGCCGCCGATGTTCGTCTGCCAGCCGTTGCAGGCGCTGAGACTGCCTGTGGCCGTGGATCTGGCCGTATGCGCCTTGGACAGCCTGGACTACATTACAGACCCAGAGGACTGCACAGAAGCCCTCAGACGGGTATACAAAGCCCTGAACCCCGGAGGGATCTTCCTGTTCGATGTGAACACCCCGGAAAAGCTACGGGCCATGGATGGACAGGTTTTTCTGGACGAGGACGATGAAGTCTACTGCGTCTGGCGGGGAGAGTTTGACAAGGAAACCAATATCTGCTCCTATGGCATGGATCTGTTCCAGCGTCGGGGCAAGCTTTGGGAGCGCTCCTTTGAAGAGCATCGGGAGTATGCCTATTCTCGGGAGCAGCTGACTACATACTTAAAGGACGCTGGATTTACCCATATCCGGGTCTATGGAGACCGTCGGCTGGAAGCGCCGGCGGAAGGGGAGCAGCGGATTTATTTCAGTGCGAGAAAGGGAAAGAGATTATGAATGATTATTTGGTTCGGGGAATGACCATGGACGGCTTTGTGAAGGTCACAGCCATCCGTTCCACAGAGCTTGTCCGCCGGGGTGCCCAGATTCAGAAAACCGCGCCCAACGCAACTGCGGCCTTTGGACGGGCTTTGACGGCGGCTTCCATGATGGGCAATATGCAGAAGGTGGAGAATGGCTCCATGACCCTGCAGATCCGGGGAGGCGGCCCGATCGGCACCATTACGGTGGTGTCCGACGCCACGGGCAATGTCCGGGGCTGTGTGACAGAACCCAATGTGCCTCTGGTGGAGAAGTATCCCGGCAAGCTGGACGTGGGGGCCACTGTGGGAACCAACGGTACCATCACAGTGATTCGGGATTTGCAGATGAAGAAACCCTACATCGGCTCTACAGAGCTGGTCTCCGGAGAGATCGGTGACGATGTGACCGCTTACTTTGCCCAAAGCGAGCAGGTGCCTACGGCCTGTGCCCTGGGCGTTCTGATCGACCGGGACAGGACGGTGAAGGTAGCGGGAGGCTACATCATCCAGCTGCTTCCCGGCGCACCGGATGAGATCGTGGACAAGCTGGAGCAGGGGATTCAAAGGGCCGGCGCGGTGACGCCTATGTTGGATGCTGGGCTCACCCCGGAGGATATTCTGGGACAAGTGTGTGGCGATCTGGGAGTGGTTTTCCTGGACACGGTGGAGGTTTCCTATAAATGCTACTGCTCCCGCAGCCGGGTGGAGCAGGCGCTGATCAGCATGGGACGGAAGGAACTGACAGAGATCATGGAAGAGGGAAAGGAATTCCCGGTGGAATGCCAGTTCTGTGACACGGTTTATCGCTTCACACCGGAAGATATTCAGAACCTCCTGAAAAAGATTTGAATTTATCCATAAAATGGTGGAAAACACAGGGATAAGCAGCCTGAAAAATTCGATGGCAAAAAATGAAAAAAAGGCTTGACAAAACGGTGTTCCATGTGTATAATGTGTCATGTCGCTGAGGTGAGCAGCCAAAGCGGACAGCACGGGAGCATAGCTCAGCTGGGAGAGCACAT
>CAYMWT010000292.1:0-2954 GCA_964394055.1 uncultured Oscillospiraceae bacterium | reverse complement strand
TATATTAGATAATTAGGTATTATCCTGCATTAAAAACAGCGCAATCGTCCCCGGCGTGAACGGGTGACGATTGCGCTAATTTACTTTGCCTTAATTTTGTTCCGCGGGTGCTTGGCGGTTAAGATGTCCTTTTGCTTCTTCGACGTTACATGGGTATAGATTTGTGTTGTGATGATCGAACTGTGTCCTAATAGCTGCTGGATATAGCGGATGTCAACATCTTCCTCCAGAAGTAGCGTTGCAAATGAATGTCGGAACATATGCGGAGTAATGTGAAGCTGAATCCCAGCAGCTTGACAGTATTTGTTTATCATAAACCGTACAGACTGGCTTGACAGCCGATTTCCCAGACGATTCAGAAAAAACCAACTGGTTTCCGCAATTTGTTTTGCGTAGCAATCCTGATAAGCACAGACAGCCGAAAGCACATCCTGGTTGCCAATCTGAATTAACCGTTCCTTATTGCCCTTGCCATAGATCCGAATAACGCCCTCGGACAGGTTCACATCGTAGCTATGTAAGGAGCAAAGCTCTGAGATTCGCATTCCGGTGGCAAAAAGAAGTTCCAGAACGGCGATATCCCGCAACGTGGCCCGGTACGTGCATGAATTATTATCTGCTATAGACAGTTGCCGGTAGGCACAGGTAAACAGCGTGTTGATTGTGGATAACGGAATTGTCCGTGGAAGAAGGAATGGTTCATGCAGTTTCACCCGGAGCTTTGAAAACGGGTTGGAGGGTGAAATTTCCTCGTACTCAAGATAATTAAAGAAAGCCTTTAGGCTGGCAATTTTACGTTTTACACTCTTAATGGCATATTTTGCGTGCAACTCAGCAATGTATGATTGAAGATGCTCCTTGCTTAAAAGAAGATTCAGGTCAGAAGAAGTATTCGCATACTGGGCAAGGTCGATCCGGTATGCTTTCATTGTTTTTTCATCTAGCCCCTTTTCATATTTGCAATGATTCAGGTAGCCTTGAGTAAGTTGTGCAAAGTTGAAGTTTTCCATTTTACGTCTCCCTATCTGGTGCTGGAATTTTGAATGAGATAAACACCTAAGGGACAGTATAATAGATTTCATATACAGAGGTGAAGTGGGAAAGAAATGCTAATTGGAAACCTTATCAGTTTGATGCTATGCAATTATTTCAATTCAGGAGGCAGTGCCTCTCAAATTAAAGATGAAATTGTTGACAAAGCGAATTTTGGCGGGATCTCTGCTGACGTGTAGGGGCATAATGCAGGTGCTGGAAATGTTATTTCACATGTAAAGGAAAAGGGTTATCGAAGTTGTGAGCTACACCATGTCAAGCAAGCCTAAGAATAGCTAAATCCTATTTCATCAAATGACAGCTTCATTTAGTTTTGCACCATATTGTGTAGCAATTACTGCACGTAATAGTTGTAAAACCTACGCTGTTGTGTTATAATCACGATAAAGGAGGTGCGACATGAAATACTATGAAAAGCTGCTCACCCTTGGCTGCGTGACCCGCTCGCAACTAGAGCAGGTCACGGGAAGTCCATCCGCCGCTGACTGGCTCTGCCGGGAGTATCAACGGAAGGGCTATCTGGAGCGAATCAAGCGGAATCTGTATGCGGTTATCAGCTTGGAAACAGGGCAGAGCGTTGCCAATCGATATAAAATTGCCTCTCATATTTGTGATGATGCCGTTGTTTCCTATCACAGTGCCTTTGAATACTATGGATACGCCAACCAGGTTTTTTACGAGGTACAGGTCACAAGCATGAGCCGGTTCCGCACATTCAGTTATGATGGTATCACCTACCGTCATATCGGCCAGCGGATTGAAAGCGGTGTGTCGGAGTTACCAAACGGTATCCGTGTGACTACCTTAGAGCGTACTGTAATTGACAGTATTAACCTGTTTGAAAAAACAGGCGGACTGGAGGAACTTCTGCGCTGCCTTGCGCTGATTCCATCTCTGGACGAAAGCAAGCTAACCGCCTGCCTGTCAGAGTATGGCAGCGGGATTCTCTATCAAAAGGCCGGATATATCCTGTCCCACTTTGCGGAAACATTGGGATTGTCGGATGCTTTCTTTGAGAATTGCGCAGCACACATTCCAAAGGGAAAGAACTACTTGTATGAGAACGGACAGGACTTCGTATGGCATGAAAAATGGAAGCTCTATGCCCCTGCTGACCTCATGCAGCTTACCAATAAGGGAGTAACTGGCTATGATGCAATTTGACCGGATGACTTTAGGCAAGCAGGCTCGTGAGCTGGCGTTTTGGAAAGCATTCCGTCAGAGGCGGTATCAACCAGAACTGCTGTTCCAGGACGAGGCAATTCTCTCTCGAATCGGTCAGCATCCCATGGCACTCTGGAAATGTAGTGATCGGCAGAAAAGCATTCCTATGCAGGAGAGGTAACTTTTTCCCGTGTTATAGAATGAGTCCAAGCTCATAGATCACAATCGAAGTGGGGGAATCGTTATGAAACATGGTCTTGTGCATTTTGGCAACATTGCTTATCATCAACCTGTTAAAGATCATTCTACATGTGACCTTGCTGTTATGCTCCCTGACGGAGAGGCAATCTCTTTGTGGAAAACAATGCTAAGCAATATGGGGTTTGATACCTCATTGCCGGAACCTACACCAGAGGAACTGTTTGACTACGTGAAAAAATCATTTGAAGCGCAAAGAAACGTATCACTTGACGCTGAATTTTTGAAAAAATATATCGCATCCTTGGACGGAACAAAGCCAATTCCTTCGTCCCAGGCAAGCCGGTTATTCTCCGGAGGAAGCATTGTATACGTAGATGAGCTGGTATTGTCTGAACTTTTTGAATATGTAGCCACGTACTATCTTTGGGCACTGGATTTGGCGGATCGGGACTTGTATTCATTTTGCTTCCGATACACCACTTGCTTACTTAATAATTCTGCTCGTTTGGGAATCCTCACAAGTGATGAACAAAAGG
>CAYMWT010000291.1:0-2959 GCA_964394055.1 uncultured Oscillospiraceae bacterium | reverse complement strand
GTAACCACACGCACCTCAAACGTGCTTGTCTACCATTCCAACACTCTCGCATGAATGCCTATGTATTATATCTTCTCCGGAAGGATTTGTCAAGTCCTTTTCTGGAAAACCCTCGCTTTTTTCCCCCGCTCTCCCCTGCTGCCCATTTCAAAATTTTTTAAATTTCATGCAAGGAAGCCATCAGCTTTTGCGCCTATACATGTGAGGCCCAATATAGTACAATAACCACACACGGAGGTGATTCCTTGGAGGATCAGAATATCATTGCCCTGTTCTTTGACCGGTCGGAACAGGCCATCGTGGAAACCGATAAAAAATACGGCGGTCTTTGCTACAGCATCGCCTATCACATCCTGGACAATCGGGAGGATTCGGAGGAATGCGTCAGCGATACATACCTGGCCGCCTGGAAAACCATCCCGCCCAGACGTCCCAGCGTTCTCAGCGCCTTTCTGTCTAAAATGACCCGACACATCTCCATCGACCGCTGGCGCAGGGTAAACGCGAAAAAGCGTGGCGGCGGGCAAATGCTCCTGGCCCTGGAGGAGCTTGGGGACTGCGTTGGCTCCCAGACAATGGAATCGGAATTGACCAGACGGGAGCTGACAAGAATCCTCAACGACTTCCTCTCTTCCCTGTCAGAGACGGAACGCAATGTGTTCCTGTGCCGATACTGGTACCTGGATTCTACCGAGACCATTTCTCAGGCTTCGGGCTTCAGCCAGAGTAAGGTCACGTCCATGCTCCACCGGCTCCGGGGCAGGCTCCACAAACGGCTCAGCGAGGAGGGATATCTATGAATGCAATGGACTTATTGACCGCCCTGGGTGGTGTGAAGGACGCCTATGTGGTGGAGGCGATGGAATTTCGCAAGGGCAAACAGAAAACCAAACGACTTTCTCTTCGGAAGGCATGGCTGATTGCCGCAGTCATCCTATTGGCTCTCCTGCTGGTGGGCTGTACCGTTGCCTATGTGCTGTCCATAAAGGATATGACCTTCGGAGAAAGGGTGCAGGAATATTATGATGGCAGCTCCCAGACCCGGACGCTGCTGTCCGTGCAGGGTGTAAAGGGCACGCCGGGGTATCAGGCGTCCAGAGAATGGTACGAATGGCGGCAGGCCTATGATACGGATGAAGCGATCTATCACTCTGAGGAGGCCTTCTCTGAGGATTTCGGGGACGACTACTATGCCTACAACCTGTACTCTCGGGAGATGAAGGATAAGGTGGATGAGATCTGCGCCAGGTATGGCCTGGAGCTGCTGGGGAAGATCTATCCTGACCCGGACGTGGAGGCCGCCTGTGTGGCGCTGCAAATTCCGGGTTTCTTCCGGAGCGATGCCCAGGTGGAAGCGGACTGGAGCATTCGCTATTATGAAAACGGCTCCTTTACCCTGGAGGGAGACGTCACTCTCACCGGAGAGGCCCATCCCCAGACCAGGCTTGTCCGCTACGCTTGCAGCCGGAAGGATGCCTTCAGCGATCTGTATGAAACCGTTGGGCCTGTTGGCAGCTATCAGGAATGGAATTACACCACCTCCCAGGGGGTGGATGTGCTGATGGTAATGGATCAAAACCCCGTTCGGGTGAATACTTTCCTGATGGTTGACCGTGGCCCCTATATCTTTACGTTCTCCTATTCCGGCCAGGAGGACGAGCCTCCCATGGAAAAGGAGGAGCTGGAAGCCTATGCTGAGGCTTTGGACTTCACCATAGAACCCCAGCGTATAACGGAAGACGACCTGGAAGCGGCAGAGGAACGCAGGGTGGCAGCCGATCAGGAATGGGCAGAGGAATACGAAAAGAAGCTGCGTTCCTATCAGGAAAAAGGCTATGGTGACCGAATCAAATTTCAAAAGGAACACTGTGTCAATCCTGACCTGCTGGGCTTTGCTCTGATGGACATTGACGGAAATGGGACAGATGATTTACTGGTAGGCAAGGACGGTTACCTCCGGGCAGCGTATACCACAGTGGATGATGGTACCATGCACATGATCATGCAGCGGATTCTATACAGCGGTATGACCAGCTATGAGGAAATCATCGTTGGAAGCTACGCAGGGCCAACCTGTATGTACCTATGCCAGGATGGATGTCTTGCCTTTGTCTATAAAACCATGGATGGGTTGGAAGCCTATCACTTTGCCAAACCGGAGGGCGGCAAGCTCGTCTGGGCGGAAATGGTATATTATGACCCAGCAAATCCGGATCAGCCCTGGTGGCAGTACGAAGACGAATTTGCCTCCCGGAGCACTCCCATTTCCCAGGCCCGGTTTGAAGAGATCATCGCTTCCCACCCCCGCAGACCCTTGACCCTGCTGCCCATCTCCGAATTTCCCCTGGGGGACGATTCCCCCAGCGGCATTGGGATGGCGAAGCCTGTATACAGGGATTACGGCGAATTGATCCGTGCCGAAGCAAACTGGGGCAACTGGTCATACTGCCTCATGGATCTGGATGGGGACGGACAGAAGGAGCTATCCCTTCGCAATGGCGGCTGGAACGGCGTCTTTGGCGTAACCGAGGGTCAGGTCAGGCTGCTGGTCTGCGGCGACGATCTGCGCATCTGTGACGGAAACATCATTGCTTCCACCCGTACCTATCCGGATGGGAACCAGACACACCTCTATTTCCGGCTGGAAAACGGAAAAGCGGTTCTCACAGACTATCTGCGCTATGACAAAGATCTGGATTCGGAAAATCCCTGGTTCCAAAGCAGCGATTGTAGCGGACAGGATATCTCCATGAAGCCTGTTTCCCAGGAAATGTATGAGGCAGTCCAGGCAAAATATACGCCTGTGGAACCGGACGTGAAGCCCGTTTCCCAGTATCCCGGCTAAGCACTAAGGAAACTCTGAATAAATCGTCTGCGGCTGAGTAGCGGATCTTTTGCCCCATCCGTGCAGGTCGTCAGCGTACCAAACACAATGCTCCGTTATCCGCTTGCGGATAAC
>CAYMWT010000290.1:0-2971 GCA_964394055.1 uncultured Oscillospiraceae bacterium | reverse complement strand
AATGACAGCGGTACGGCCTGTGTCATAGCCGGGATCGGGAACCGCAATATCCTCAGTGCCCTTTTTCAGGAAATTCTTCCAGAGAATGGCGTGATCCGTGTTGGGGAAGCGGAGGTACTTCCGGCCTTCCTTCGCGGTATAGGCCACGGCCATCAGGGGAGACAGCTCGTCCTGCATCCGGGCAACCAGAACGGTAACGGGATGGTCCGCCTTCTGCAGAGCGGCCTCCACCTTCTCATAGAACATATCCGCTGTCAGAATAACCTTGCTGCCGGAGAAGTTCAGGTAGAAGGTGATTTCGCTCTGGGCGGACAGGGGATGCACCATGTTGGCAACGGCGCCGATGCGGCTGAGGGCATAGAAGCAGTCCAGAGCCTGGGGAATGTTGGGAAGGCAGATGGTGACCACGTCGCCCTTGCCGATACCCATAGCGGTAAAGGCCCGGGCGGCCCGCTGGATCCGCTGGACAAAGCCACGGTAGTTGACCTGACGGCCATAGAATTCATAAGCGGGTGCGTCGGGAGATTGCTGGGCGATCCGTTCCACCATCTGGAACATGGTCAATTCGGGATAGTCTAAATGATAGGTTGCAGCCTGTTTCATATGTATCGCCTTTCAAATCAGTTTTCTTACAATGGTTTCGGCGGAAGGCCGACCGAAACCATCATACTCGATTTTTGCTGAAAACACAACAGAAAATTTACATATCGTTCAAATCTTAAACAAAATTCAATATAGGGTGTGGAGGCAAACGGGCATTTTTGTGGCTTTTTTCGGTGTTTCGGCCCGGGCAGGAAAGAGAAAAGCGCCGCGGATTTTTTCCGCGGCGCATAAGAAGGTGGTTCCTTAAAATTTGGTATTGTCGTTTTCCATATTGAAGCCGCCCTCAAAGGCGATAATCAGGCCGCCGGCCTCGGCGTAGAAGCTGCACAGGGCAGTGGCAGGCTCCAAAGAAAATCGGGTATGGGGGAACTCCTGAAGCACCGCGTCCCGGAAGATCAGGGCGGTGTCCCTGGCAAAGCAGTGGGCCACCCGGAGGACAGCTCCGTCATAGAAGCCCCGCTCCTTCAGCATGTCCACCAACACACGAACGGTCTTCTTCACACCCCGGGGCTTATGAACCGGGGCCAGCTCTCCGCCCTTGGCGTCTCCGGCCACATGGATATTCAGGGTTCCGGCCAGCTTGGCGATCAGGGGATTGACCCGTCCGTTTCTGGCCAGATTGGTCATGGATTCCAGGCAGAACAGGGTATGAAGATGGTTGTGGTAATCCAGCACCCTGGCGGTGGTGGCCTCAAAGTCGTCGCCTTCGGCCTCACACTGGCGGATCTTGTCTGCAATGAGCATCAGCTCCGGCCCGGCGGAAAGAGAGTCAAAGACGAAAACCTTTCGATCCGGGTGCTCATATAAATAGGCAGCGGCGGCTTCCCTGGCGGCGCCGTAGCTGCCGGAGAGGTGCTTGGTAATGGTGATACAGAAGACATAGGGCGCGTCCCCGAAGGCTTCCAGCCATTCCCCGATGTTGGGGCAGGAGGAGCCGGAGCGCTGCTTATAGGTTTTCAGGTCTTCCATCATCTCGGAAACATTCAGGTCGGGGGTATCGATATATTCCCTGGAGGTTACGATCTTCATGGGGACACTGGCGTAGTTTTCCCCGTCAAGCCGCAGAACATTGGAGGAAGAGTCCGTAACGATTCTGAAATTCATGGTGAACCTCCCAATTCAAAAACTCGTAATCGGTTTTTCAATAACCGATACTATTGTATCAACAACCCGATAGAAAGTCAATAGTAACTTGAAATAAGTTTCCGAGATTGACAAAAGGGGCTTTTTTGCTATAATAGCCTCAGGTGATGAAAATGAAACAGGAAAGCAAACAGCAATTTATGGATTCTCTCCGGGATTTCCGGCTGCCCCGGTTCCATGAGATCCCCAACGTGGGGCTGTATCTGGAACAGGCCAGCAAATACATCAGCGAATATCTGTCCCCTTTGGGAGAGTTTACCCTGACCCCCTCCATGATCAGCAATTATGTAAAGAAGGGGCTGATTTCCAGTCCCCTGCGCAGACAGTACAGCCGGGAGCAGATCGCCTATCTGTTTTTCATTTCCCTGAATAAGAGCATTCTGTCCCTGGACGCCCTGGCGGAGTTCTTCGCCATTCAGAAGCGTACCCATAGCGTGGACAGGGCCTATGACCGGTTCTGCGGGGAATTTGAGAATGTGCTGCGGTTTACCTTTGAAGTGGATGACATGATGGACGGTCAGGAAGAGGAGACGACCCTGGAAAGGCGGCTGCTGTACACCAGCGTGGTGGCTTCGGTGCAGAAGATCTACCTGGAACGGAACCTGGAATGGCTGTCCCGGGAAACAAAGGAACAGGAAGAAAAGGCCGGGGAATAATACAGAGACTTTTTGACTGAGAAAATACGGGTTTTTCTCCTGGCACACATTGACTTTTCCTCCCAGTTGTGGAATAATAGATAGGCTAAATTATAGAAGACAAGAGAGGATCATTTTTATGATGCAATCCAGAACACATAACTGCGGCGAGCTTCGGCTCAGCGACGCAGGTAAGCAGGTCACCATTGTGGGCTGGCTGGAGAATGTCCGTGAGGTGGGCGCGAACTTCGCTTTCTGTGTCCTTCGGGACTACTACGGCACCACCCAGGTGGTCATTGAGACCGAAGAGATGATGAAGACCATCAAGCCCATCAACAAGGAATCCACCCTGTCCGTCACCGGCACCGTCCGGGAGCGGGAGAGCAAGAACCCCAAGCTTCCCACCGGTGAAATCGAAGTGGTGCCGGAAAAAATCGAGGTGCTGGGCAAGTGCATCCACAACCAGCTGCCCTTTGAGATCAACAAGAGTAAGGAAGCCGACGAGAATACCCGGCTCAAGTACCGGTTCCTGGATCTGCGCAACCCCGCGGTGAAGAGCAATATCGTTCTCCGCTGCCAGGTGGTGGCGG
>CAYMWT010000289.1:0-2978 GCA_964394055.1 uncultured Oscillospiraceae bacterium | reverse complement strand
GGCGGATCTCGGCCAGCACATCCCGCAGCCGTTCCTCAAACTCTCCCCGATATTTGGTGCCCGCCACCAGGTTTGCCATGTTCAGGCTCACCAGCCGCTTTTCCTTCAGCTGGGGCGGCACGGCTCCCATGGCCATCCGCTGGGCCAGGCCCTCGGCAATGGCGGTTTTGCCCACTCCCGGCTCTCCGATGAGGGCGGGGTTGTTCTTGTTCTTCCGGCACAGGATGCCGATGACCATGTCAATTTCCTTTTCCCGCCCGATAACCGGCTCCATGGTGGCTGCCTTGGCAACCATATCCTCGCTGAATTGTTCCAACAGTTTCGTTGTAACCGCCTCCTTCTTCCCTTTGCCGGGCGCTTCCCGCTCCCAGCGCATATATTCTACCGTATGGGTAAACAGCTCGTCGCCGCTGATGCCCCCAAGGGAGAGCAGCTCTCCCGCGCCGCTTTTGTCCCGCCGGGCTATGGCCAGCAGCAAATGGACGGGCAGAATCTCCCGGCTGCCCTGGCGCTTTGCCTCCTGTGCCGCCTCCCGCAATATTCCCTTGGCCTCCCGGGTCAGCCCCTGGGGCAGGGGCAGATCCGGCGTTCCCATGCCGTATTGAAGCTGAGCCATACTTTCCGTCAACTCCGGGTTCACCCCTGCCATCCGCAGCAGCTGGCCTGTGCTTCCCGGCTCCTGGGCCATAGCCAACAGCAGATGGATGGAGCCCACATAGCTGTGGCCCAGATTTCTTGCCTTTTGTCCCGCCTGCAGGATCATTTCCGCAGTCATTGTGTGGTAGCGCAAATGAAACCTCCTTATTTTCCAACGTCCAAAACGTCTGTGCTTCCGGGAAAGCATCGCCAAGTGTGGAAAAAAATATTCGTACTTTTTTGGAAAAAGGAATTGCATTTTCCGGAATCCATGCTACAATGAAGATACGTTATGTACATAGCGTACAAATACTAAAAATAAGATGGAGGTAAAACCATGGCTTACGTCATTACCGACCGCTGTGTTGCCTGCGGCTCCTGCGCTGAGCAGTGCCCTGTTGAGGCCATTTCCGAGGGCGACGGCAAGTACGAGATCAATCCCGATATCTGCGTCTCCTGCGGTTCCTGCGCCGATCAGTGCCCCGCTGATGCCATTGAGGAAGGCTAATTTCTTCTAACCGGAATGACCTGCGCACCACTTGCGCAGGTCATTCTTTTGTTGTATAATTAGGGAAATATACCCACGCAGGAGGAACCATGGAACATTTACCCGGCGGTCTCTGCCTGGATATCCCCCAGGGATGCTTTCCCCTGAGTACGGATTCCATGGTACTGAACCATTTCGTATCCCTTCCCAAAAACGCCCGGGTTCTGGATCTGGGCTCCGGCTGTGGAACTTTAGGCCTGCTGCTGTGCGCCAAGGACAGCTCCTGCCATATCACCGGTCTGGAAATCACGGAACCGGCCCACCTGGCCGCCCTGGAAAATATCCGCCGAAACAGCCTCAGCGCCCGTATGGAGAGTATATGCGCCGATCTGCGGTCGGTATCCGAAAGGTTTTCGCCGGGGCAGTTTTCCTGCTGTGTCTCCAATCCTCCCTATTTTTCCGGGGGCGCTGTGAGCCGGTCCCATCCCCTGGCAAGGCAGGAAAAAGCCTGTTCCCTTCAGGAGCTGATGACCGCCGCATCCTGGGGGCTGAAATACGGCGGGGATTTTTTCCTGGTTCACCGGCCGGAACGGCTGGGAGAGCTGATTGTCCGGGGGGCTGAAGCAGGGCTGGAAGCCAAGCGGCTGTGTCTCGTCCGCCACAGGCCGGATGAGGCGGTCAGCCTGATTCTCCTTCAGCTTCGCAAGGGCGGGAAGCCCGGACTGCGCTGGGAGGAAATCTCCCTGCTGGACAGCCGGGGCGCACCCACCAAAGCCTATCGAGAAATTTATCACATGGAGGAAAACCCATGACCGGAATGCTCTATCTTGTCCCCACCCCCATCGGCAATCTGGGGGACATCTCCCAGCGCTGCCGGGAGACCCTGGAGAACGCCGACTTTATTGCCGCCGAAGATACCCGGGTCACCCTGAAGCTGCTGAATCATCTGGGCATCAAAAAAAGCCTTGTCAGCTACTACGAGCACAACAAGACCTTCAAGGGAGACAAAATTGTGGAGCGGATCCTGGGCGGAGAAACCTGCGCTCTGGTATCCGACGCCGGCAGCCCTGCCATTTCCGATCCCGGGGAGGATCTGGTGAAGCAGTGCGCCCAGGCGGGCATTGTGGTCTGCGCCATTCCCGGCCCCTGCGCCGCCATTACGGCTCTGAGCATCTCCGGCCAGGCCACAGGACGGTTCTGCTTTGAGGGCTTCCTCTCCACCGCCAAAAAAAGCCGCCGTGCCCATCTGGATTCCCTTATCCGGGAACAGCGCACCATGATCTTTTATGAGGCTCCCCACAAGCTCCTCACCACCCTGGAGGATCTCCGGGACACCTTCGGTGAGGATCGGCCCATCAGCCTGTGCCGGGAGCTGACGAAAATTCATGAAGAGGTGCTGCGCACCACCTTGGGCGGCGCCGTGGCCCATTACACAGACAATCCTCCCAAGGGAGAATTTGTGCTGGTTGTGGCAGGCGCTCCTGAGGAGAAAAAGGAAACCGCCTCCGGTGCGGATGCCGCCCAGCGGGTAGCCCAGCTGATGGAGCAGGGTCTCAGCCGGAAGGACGCTGTGAAGCAGACTGCCCAGGAGCTGGGGCTTCCCAAAAATGTGGTATATGACATTGCCCTGAACGACGCCGCAGAATAACAAAATCCCGCCCCAAAAACAGAGTAAGCCCCTGAATGGCTGAGCCATTCAGGGGCAACAGTGTGTTAAAAAAGCCTCGCAGAGTTCGCCGCCGCAGCGGCGAATAGAGTTGGATCATGTTTTGCCGCGACATGTGCGTGGCAAAACATACCTCTCAGGCTGCGTGTGTGCGAGTTGTGCGCTGTAAGCGCACAAGGAGTGCGCTAA
>CAYMWT010000288.1:0-2992 GCA_964394055.1 uncultured Oscillospiraceae bacterium | reverse complement strand
TCCCGGGTATGGTCGGTGGTGGCCGTATAGGAGGGGTCACAGCCATGGTCGGCGGTGATCATCACCAGGTCTTCCTCTCCCAGGGCGGGCAGGAAATCTCCCAGCCAGGTGTCAAAGGCCGTCAGCGCGCCAGCGTAGCCGTCGATGTCCCGGCGGTGGCCGAACTGCATGTCAAAGTCCACCAGGTTCACAAAGCACAGGCCGTGGAAATCCTGGGAAGCATAGTGGGTGGTATGCTCCATGCCATTTTGGTTACTCTGATTGTAGACGAATTCCGTGTCTCCCTGTCCCGCGAAGATGTCGTGGATCTTACCCACGGCAATGCTGCTCAGGCCCGCCTCCTTGATGGCGTCCAGCATAGTCTTTTTCGGCGGCTCCAGGGAGTAGTCATGACGATTGGGGGTGCGGGTAAAGCCCTGTTCGGCGCTGCCCACATAGGGGCGAGCGATAACCCGGCCTACACCGTGCTTGCCCCGGAGGATCTGCCTTGCCTTGTGGCAGGCGTCGTACAGCTCTTCCAGGGGGATTTTTTCCTCATGGGCTGCCACCTGGAACACGGAGTCGGCGGAGGTATAGATGATCCATTTTCCCGTGTCCAGCTGCTCCTGGCCGTAGTCCCGGATCACGTCCGTGCCGGAATAGGGCAGATTGCACAGCCAGCCCCGGCCGGTGGCCTCCGTAAAGGCATCCAGCACCTCCTTGGGAAAGCCATGGGGATAGGTGGGCAGTGGCTCGGGAGAGACCACACCCGCGATCTCCCAATGGCCGATGGTGGTGTCCTTGCCCATGGAGGCCTCCTTCAGCCGGGCCACGGCCCCCAGAGGCGCTTCCACCCTTGGCAGACAGGTGACGCCGTCGATGTTGCCCAGGCCTGCCGCGATCATGTTGGGAATGTGGAGCCGATCTGAGGTAGCGCAGGCCGCCAGGGTATTGACGTTTCTGTCTCCGAATTGCTCCGCGTCGGGCATAGCCCCGATGCCGAAGGAATCCAGAACAATGAGAAAAATACGTTTCATAGAAATCACCTCAATGGGACTTTCTTATCCTCCAATGATCACGCCCACGTTTCCATGGAGCACAAGGCGGAGGATACCGCAGACAATCAAATGCAGGGGATAGTACACATAGAACAGCCATCTGCCGCCCCAGGCCCTTCCCTTTTCTCCGTGATACCGGGCAAGCAGCGGGATGGTCAGAGCTGTGAAGAGCTGAATCACTCCGTACACCGGATCGATGAACAGCACATACACCAGGGCATACATAGCAACACATGCCATCATACCGATCATCTGCCGCTTGAAGTTCCCCCGGTTTTCGCTGATCTGGACAATGGCCAGTACCGCGATGCAGCTCCAATCGGCGCAGAAGGTAATGGCGCAGATCACAAGCAGGGCAACGGTCTTCTGCCACTGCTTCCATTTGTCACTGTCCAGAATGGACAAGGTGACCACGCCCCAGAACAGAGGCCAGATCACGCTGGTCTGATTGAACACCGTTGTTTGGAAAGGAACGAAGGGAATGCCAAAACAGAAATTATAGGCAAAATGGCTGATGACGGCAAGCGCCAGCAGACGTCCGGCGTATTTCTTCCGGTCATGGGTGTAGTGATATCCTTCCGCCACAAAGTACCAGAAGATGGGCGCCGCCAGCCGCCCGAAGGCATGAATCAGCAGCAGCCACCACTGTCTTCCGTACCCGGGCCAGATCACGCTTGCCAGGTGATCCGCCGTCATAGCCAGCATGGCGATTCCCTTCAGCTCGCTGCCGGTGAGGGTTTTCTGTTTCATAGCGCTTTACTTTTGATCCATGGCCACCGCCACATCCAGGGCAACCTCCATCATCTGGGTAAAGGCAGTCTGCCGCTCGTCGGAGGTGGTCTCCACACCCTTGAGCACATGGTCGGAGATGGTACAGATGCACAGACCCCGTTTCCCGTACCGGGCAGCGTTCATGTACAGGGCCGCGGCTTCCATTTCCAGAGCCATGACCCCCATCTTTTTCAAGCCGTAGACGCTGTCCAGGCCTGCGGGCACGTCCACATGGTCGCCGTAGAAGACATCGGAGGAATTGACGTTGCCCACATGGTAGGTAGCGCCGTGGGCCTCGGCGGCCTTCACCGCCTCTGTCAGCAGCTCCCAGGAGGCAATGGGGGCAAAGGTGCCGGGGAGATGGAACTGGCTGGCCCAATTTGAATCGGTACAGGCGCCCTGGGCGATTACCAGGTCATAGAGGTTGATGTCCTCCTGAATGGAGCCGGCAGAGCCGACCCGGATGATGTTCTCCACACCATAGCCGTTAAACAGCTCGTGGGAGTAAATGCCGATGGCGGGCATACCCATGCCGGAGGCCATGACCGAGACCCGGACACCTTTATATGTGCCGGTATAGCCCTGGACGCCACGGACGTTATTCACCAGAACGGGGTTTTCCAGGAAGGTTTCCGCAATGAACTTGGAGCGGAGAGGATCGCCGGGCATGAGGACGGTCTTGGCGAAGTCCCCGGGCTTGGCAGAAATATGAGGGGTGGGTGTCGTTAACATAACATTTCCTCCTTGTATCAATATTGGGATTTAATAGGTTCCATCGTTTTTGAGGCCCTTGGCGATCTTCACGATCCGGGAGGTGCCCAGTCGGTCAGCTCCCAGCTCGATGAACTTCTCGGCGTCTTCCAGAGAGGAGATGCCTCCGGCGGCCTTGATCTTCACATGGGGGGCCACATGCTCCTTAAACAGAGCAACGTCCTCAAAGGTAGCGCCCGCCTTGCTGAAGCCGGTAGAGGTTTTGATGAAGTTCGCACCGGAATCGGATACGCACTTACATAGAGCGATTTTTTCCCCTTCCATCAGAAGGCAGGTTTCGATGATCACCTTCAGACACTTGCCGTGGCAGGCCTGCTTCACCTCGGCAATTTCCCGGGTAATTTCCGCCCACTTCCCATCCTTGGCCCAGCCAATGTTGATGACCATGTCCACCTCGTCAGCACCGTTTTCCA